>DATMYZ010000237.1:0-4624 GCA_035560675.1 Clostridia bacterium | reverse complement strand
GGCTGAGTCGTGAAAACTTTAGCGGGACAAAACAACCTGCTGATAACCTGGCGGCCTGCCTTTAACGGTGCAGAACTGACTCGAGTGGAAACACCAGACAGAGATGTGAGGCTGCCGGAAACAGTCGCGGGCCTGCCGGTGACCGCTTTAGGCCGTCACGCGTTTTCGCCCGGTAAAGAGCAGACGGCAGAAGGCGAACAGCTTCAAATGACTTGCGGTATCAGCGACAATAAGCCGGACAACCGGAAGCTGGAACGTATTACGCTGCCGGCAACACTGCGGCGGGTAGGCGACTACACCTTTTACAACTGCGCGGCACTGCGTGAGGTTCATCTTTCTGAAAAAGTGTCACACTGGGGCATCGGTGTATTTATGAACTGCCTGATGCTGGACACCTTTTTTATAAAAACCTTAGACAATCGTGCTGAGAGCGTCTATTACTTTGTAAATGAATTTTCTCAAGAGCTGGATGTGACCGTCACATACCCAGAAGGCCTACCTGCCCGGTTAATTTTCCCAGGCTATACGGAAGCGTATCAAGAAAATATTTCGGCACGCCATTTTGATTATACGATTAATGGACCCGGGTATCCCTATCACAATATGTTTCGGGACCGCACGCTGGTTATTAAGGATTACGACCGGTTGTGGCCAGCCCTGCTGGAAACGGAGCACGACTCGGCCTGCGCACGGCGCATGGCCTGGTATCGACTGCGTTATCCTCGCGAACTGAAGCGGGATACGGAAGATCAGTATCTAAAATTTCTGCGCAAAAATGCAGCGGAAGTCATTTTCTGGCTGCTGCAACAAAAGGACAACCGCGGTCTGGCGTGGTTTTTGCCAAGTTCAGAAGCTGGGCATGAAACACTGCGTTTAGCCTGTGAAGAAGCGCGCAGGCTGAACGCGGCCGAAGCGCTGGCGCTTCTATTGGAAGTACAGCACCGGCATTTTTCTGGCGGAGCGGAAAAGTCTTTTGCCTTATAGCATTTAAGTAGGATCGCTATGCCGCATTCGGGAGGGGAGTATGCCAATGGCAAACAAGAAGACAATGGCAGCGGTAGGCACGCAGATTTTGCGAGCGTCGCAGAGCGAGCTCTACCTGAATCTGCCCTACCTTGATCTGGCGTTGTGCGCGCTGGCTTTTGTGCCAGACGAAGAAATGACGCCAACACTGGCCACAGATGGGGAACAGCTCTATTATAACAGCGCCTATCTGTCGGAACGTTACCTGCGTTCTCTCACAGGTGTCAATAGGACCTATCTGCATGTCATGTTGCACTGCATGTTGCGGCATCTGGCCAAGAAACGCGGTAAGGACAGCGTCCTGTGGGACTTGGCCTGTGACATCGCCGTGGAGAGCATTCTCGACGCGCTGGCGGACGATTATCCCTGTTTAAAGGGAATCGGTACACCCATGCGCCACAGCCTGTATGGCGATATGCGCGCACATATGCGGGTGTTGACTGCGGAAGGCATCTACCTTGAGCTGTTGCGCCGACGTCTGACGGAGCACGATATTACCCAACTGCAACGGACATTTTTTGAAGATGATCATGGGCTTTGGGCCCCAGAGAGCCGAGACCAGCAGGAGCGGAGTGACCGTCAGGATGAAAAATGGGGCGGCATATCCGAGCGCACCCAGACGGGGCTTGAGACGGTAATGTCAGGGCACGCCACCGGTGGCGAGGTGGTCTATGAACAGGTTAAGGTGGCGAACCGCGAGGGCGTGGATTACCGCAACTTTCTGCGGCGGTTTGCTGTTCCGCGAGAGGTCATCGGGGTGGATGGTGATGCCTTTGACTATGGCTTTTACAGCTACGGGCTGCGACTTTACGGCAATATGCCGCTGGTAGAGCCGCCCGAAACGCGCGAGGAAAAGCGCATTCAGGACTTTGTTATTGCTGTGGACACCTCCCTTTCCACCTCAGGAGGTCTGGTTCGGCAGTTTCTTGCCGCCACTTATTCTATTCTGCGCAGCACAGAGACTTTTTCAACCAAGGTAAATATTCGCATTTTACAATGCGACGATCAGATCCGCAGCGACACCACCATCCGCGATCTGAGCCAGCTGGAGGATTATATGGATCATTTTAAGCTGGCAGGCGGCAGTGCAACAGATTTTCGCCCAGTCTTTACTCATGTGGAACAGCTCCGGGCCGCCGGAGAGCTGCCAGGGCTGCGAGGTTTAATTTATTTTACCGACGGAATGGGCATTTACCCGAAAAAGCGGCCACCCTATGAGACGGCGTTTATCATGATGGAGGCTCCGCTTATTTCGGTGGAAGTCCCCCCTTGGGCCATTCGCCTTTCTCTGACGGAATCGGAACTGGAGCAGGCTGCACGGCCCGCGATTGAGAATGATGGGCTTGACTGGGCGGAATCGCCATATTTGTAAGCAAAGCAACGGAGGAATAACATGAATATTAAGCAAGCAAAACAGGAGATCACAAATACCCTGCGGGCCTATCTGGCTAAGGACGGGCAGAACAACTACCTTATTCCCGTCAACCGTCAGCGGCCTGTGCTGCTCATGGGTCCTCCCGGAATAGGTAAGACTCAGATTATGGAGCAGATCGCCACCGAGACCGGCGTGGGGCTGGTGGCCTATACCATTACCCACCATACTCGCCAAAGCGCTATCGGACTGCCCTTTATTGAAAAGCGAACCTATGGCAATAAGGACTATTCTGTGACGGAGTACACCATGAGCGAAATTCTGGCTTCTGTCTACACGATAATGGAGAATACTGGGATCCGAGAGGGCATTCTTTTTCTGGACGAGATCAACTGCGTTTCAGAGACACTGGCACCCATGATGCTCCAGTTTTTGCAAAACAAGACTTTTGGCAACCAGCGCCTGCCGGAGGGCTGGATTATCGTGACCGCGGGTAATCCGCCGGAGTACAATAAATCTGTCCGGGATTTCGACGTGGTAACGCTGGATCGCGTCAAGCGGATTGATGTGCAAGAGGATTTTACGGTCTGGAAGGAATATGCCTACCGGCAGTCTCTCCATGGTGCCGTAATCTCCTATCTGGATATCAAAAAAGAAAACTTTTATCGGATAGAAACCAGCGTAGACGGAGTGGAATTTGCCACCGCTCGCGGCTGGGAGGACTTGAGCGAGCTATTACTGGTCTATGAAAAGCTGGGGCTCAAACTGAACCGCGAGGTGGTGGGCCAATATATTCAGTTGCCCCGCATCGCCCGCGATTTTGCCGGATATCTGGATCTTTATTATAAATATCAGAAAACCTATCATGTGGAAGAAATTCTGGAGGGCAAATGGCACGCCATCACTGTGTCGGAGCTGCGGGCCGCCCCCTTTGACGAAAAATTGTCGGTAATGGGACTTCTGCTGTCCCGATTGTCGGAGTCAGCTGGTCAGGCACGTGAACAGGATGCTCTGACTACCCTGCTGCACGCCGACCTGCTGGATTTTAAAGCCCGGCTGTCAGTGGGGCAGCCCGCCGTCGGCATTTTGGAAGAAACGGAGCAGCACCGCAGACAAGCGATGACGAGGGCAGCCGAAGCCGGCCAGCTTGATAAAGAAACTCGCAGGCGGGCGCAGCAAGAAATGGCTAAATTAAACGGCTACCGCGAGAAACTGATAGCTGAAAACGTAGCGGATGCCGACGCTATGGTCGCGGTGCGCGACTGGTTTCAGGCGGAAGTGGACGCCCGAAAAAATGCTGGCGTGCTAACGGGCAAACACTTTGACTATGCCTTTAGCTATCTGGAACAGACCTTTGGTGACAGTCAGGAGCTAGTGCTGTTCGTCACGGAAATCACCGCCGGCTACAACACCTCCTGGTTTGTGGAGCATTTTGGCTGTGACGCCTATTTCCACCACAACAAAGAGCTGCTGTTTGACGATACCCGCCGCCGTATTCAGCAAGACATCATCGCTGCACAACGCGAATAATTTTATCTGAAATCACAACCATAAAAAGAGGCTGTAAGAAAATTAATATATAAATACCGGAGCAAAGGAGGCAACCCATTTGCTTAAAGAGTATAACCGCAAAAACTATTGCTTCCCAAAACTGCTGAAGGGACAGCTCGCCCAACTATTAAGCTATCCGTTAACTCTGGTAGAGGCACCTTCTGGCTTCGGCAAAACCACCGCTGTCAAAGACTATCTGTCAACCGCTGTTTCTATCGCCTCAACTGTTTACTGGTACACATGCCTTGGTGAACCCTCATACAAGGCGTGGGACAACATATGTCATATTCTTGGGCCAGTTGATGAAAGAACTGTTTTAAAAATAAAAAGCCTAGGCGTCCCATCCAAAAATAATCTTTATGATTTGATTGAGCTAATCAGAAATTTTTCATGCCATGAAGAAACGGTACTGGTAATTGACAACTATCAGCTGATTAGAAACGACTACTTTGACGCGCTTAGCAATGCTTTTTTCAATGGCTTCAATCAACACTTTCACATTGTTGTTATAACGCAGCCGCCTAAGAAAAAAAGTGCCGCCACGACGCTGCACCATTCCCAACGGTTGTTGATCGACCGCTCGTCCCTCTTCTTCTCAAAGGACGATACCAATTTATTTTTCAGGCAATCAGGTATTCGCCTTTCAGACGCCGAGCTGGACAATATCTGGCAGCACAC
>DATMYZ010000236.1:0-3108 GCA_035560675.1 Clostridia bacterium | reverse complement strand
GATATGGTCCTTTCAATGCCTAACCTGAGCGGGTCTCCAGTAGCGCGATCCATTGGGTTCTCGGCACAATAGGCCGCTGTCAACAAGTTCACGCCGGAGTATAAAATAATCGTTAAAGGTGTGCCACTGCATGCAGATGGCATTGACCGCCTTTTCGGTATAGCTTTCGCCCGTTTCAAACTTTTCAGCCAGATACCCCAGCACAGCCGCACGAAAAGCGGCCCTTTGGGGCAATTGCGTAATCCGGCCAGAAGCATCTAGAAACCTTTTGATATCCAGCGGTTGTTCCATCTAAAATGTCTCCTTTGTTTGGTTCAGAAGCTTTTCACTCCACATCTGCAACAAAACAGCAACGTCGTCTGAAAATTCCCGGTCGGTTTGTTCTTCCTTCTTCTCAATGGCTTCAATAATCTCAAAAGAGAAGGCTGACGCGCCATGCTGCTTCCACGCCTTGGTCATGCAGACCTCAGGGCAGGAATTGGTCGAGACCGAGAAGGTAAAACGGTTCTCAGAGCCCTGCATATCCGTTGTTGACCGGAGCCATGCGGCATCACCCGCAGCGCATCGAACGGTAAAGACGCCTCCGACCACGATTCTATTTTTGTATTGTGCTTTAAGTGCTTTTTTAGAAGATGCATCCATCTGTGCTAATCACCTCTTTCTAACCATCTGTTTGCAACAAGTTATTTCATGCAGTTATTATGGCAGATGCCTTTTATCGTTTTTCATAGAATGCCAGTAGTGTTCGAACATCCATGTCCAACATATCCGCCAGCGTTAAAATCAGTGAGGCATCCGGCAGACCCCTACTACGTTCCCACTTCGAAACCGCCTTATCGCTAATACCGATTTTTTCGGCAAGCTGCTTTGTGTTATGCCGTGCGCCGAACGCGCCTCACGAATGATAACGCCCACTATGTCGTTTTTCATCCTGTCCCCCCGCAAATACATCGTAGCGGTTGGCGACCCAATTTGCAATAAACGCACCGTAGAGTTACGCCCGATTATGCTACCGCTGTATTGTTTTAGTGGCTGCACTGGCCGTAGCAAAGAAAAAAGCAGGCGGTTTTTCGGATGACAAACGCACGCGGTCATGCTATACTGACCATAAAGTGCACAACATTTTTCTTCGGCGGCTGTCCAGCGGCAGTGTCTGTTTCGTTTAACAAATATGCATTAGGCCGGAAGGCATCCGGCCTTTCTTTACGGAGGGAATAACCATATGGCAAACAGTTTAGCCGAGCTTCGGGCAACATTAAAAGACTGCAAGGGCTGCCGCCTTTGCGAGCAGCGGCACAACGTTGTTTTCGGCGTGGGGCCTGAGCGCGCGCGAGTCATGCTTATCGGCGAGGGGCCCGGTCAGACCGAGGACGAGAAAGGCGAGCCGTTTGTCGGCCGGGCCGGAATTCTGCTAGATAAAATGCTGGATGCCGTGGGCCTTTCAAGAGAGCATAACGTCTTTATCGCCAATATGGTCAAGTGCCGCCCGCCACAAAACCGCGACCCGCAGCCCGACGAGATGGAAACCTGCCTACCCTTTCTGCGCGATCAGGTGCGTTTGATCCGCCCACGCATTATCGTCTGTGTGGGGCGCATTTCGGCGCAGCGGCTGATATCCGCCGATTTCAAGGTCACAAAGCAGCATGGCGAGTTCTTTGACAAAAACGGCGTGCTGATGATGGGCACGCTGCACCCGGCTGCCCTGCTGCGCAATCCCAGCCAGAAACCGATGGCATTCGAGGACTGGTTGAAGCTTCGAGAGGTGATAAAAAAGGAATGTCCCGAGGTCTATCAATAAATGACGAAGTTTGGAGGCACCATAATGAGCAAAGTAATGTGGACAAAAAACGCCCTACCCAAGACCGACGACCGTTATCTTTCTCTAATGGACACCGCAGCAGTGGAAAGCGCGCAGACCTTTCACCGGAGTTTTCCAGAATACGCCGTCACGCCGTTACAGCAGCTTAATGGCTTTGCCAAAGAGCTTGGGCTGGGCGGGCTTTACGTCAAGGATGAATCCTACCGCTTTGGCCTGAACGCCTTTAAGGTACTGGGTGGCTCGTTTGCCATCGGCAAATTTGTCGCCGGTCAGCTCGGGCGTAATATCAGCGAAGTAGACTATGCTTTTCTCACCTCAGAGTATTTTAAAAGTAGTTTTGCACCCTGCACCTTTTTTACCGCCACCGACGGCAACCACGGGCGCGGGGTAGCGTGGGCAGCCAACCGTCTCGGGCAAAAAGCTGTGGTGCTTATGCCTAAGGGAACAGTCAGAAGCCGTTACGAGAACATTAAAAAGCTTGGCGCGGACGTCACCATAGAAAAACTCAATTACGACGACTGTGTGCGCAAGGCTGCACTGCTGTCATCACAGATTCCTGCCAGCGTGGTGGTGCAAGATACCGCGTGGGAGGGCTATGAGGAAATTCCGGCGCATATCATGCAGGGCTATGGCACCCTGATTGCCGAGGCGATTGACCAGATGGGGCAAAATGGCGTTGTACCCACCCATGTGTTTGTGCAGGCGGGCGTCGGCTCGCTGGCAGCGACAGTACAAGGCTATCTGATCAACCGCTTCCCAGAAAGTGCGCCCAAGGTCGTCGTCATGGAGTGCCGCGCCGCGGACTGCTTCTACCGCTCAGCGGTAGCCAGAGACGGCAAAGCGCAGGCCGTGGGCGGTGCGCTCAACTCGATTATGGCCGGGCTTTGCTGCGGCGAAGCCAGCCCCATCGCATGGGATATTTTAAAAAACCATGTCACAGCGTTCTGCTCCTGCGACGACAGTGTGTCGGCAGCGGGCATGCGCAGGCTGTCCTCTCCCGTGGGGGGCGATCCGCGTATCATCTCGGGCGAAAGCGGCGCGGTGGGTATGGGGCTCATTGACCTCATTTGCCGCAGCGCCGACTATGTCGGCTTGCGCGATGCGCTGGGCCTTGACGCGGCGTCGCAGGTATTGCTGATCTCCACCGAGGGCGACACCGACCCCGAACGCTATCGTGCCATCGTCTGGGACGGCGCCTTCCCCAGCGCCGACTAGCCGCGTCTGCCAAGAACCCAGAACCCCGTCAGGGGGGTACCGCCGTCCCGGGGCCTTTATTTTTAGGTCTGCGC
>DATMYZ010000235.1:0-5372 GCA_035560675.1 Clostridia bacterium | reverse complement strand
ATAAAACACTTGAATTTGATAAAATTTTAGAACTGCTAGCCGAAAATGCTTTATCAGAGGCGGTGAAAACCCGCTGTCATTCGCTGACCCCCAGCCTGAACGAGGCAGAGGCCCGACGTTGGATGGATGAAACAACTCAGGCACGGCGTATTCTGGAACAGGCAGGAACCCCGCCCCTCTCGCCCATGACCGAGCTGCAAAAGGTTATCGGGCTGGTGGAGGCGGACGCGATGCTAATACCCGAGCAAATGGAGCATGTATTATCCTTTCTGGCGGCCTGCCGCCGGATGCGCGCCTATCTCAAAAGGGCTGAAGCAACCGATTTGGCAATCGCATGGTATGGCGGAGCCATTGATCCGCTTGGCGATTTGGAAACCGAGCTTGTGCGCTGTATCAGAGGCGGAGCACTGGATGACCGGGCGTCTGACCATCTGGGCGATATCCGGCGACAGAGGGTAGCCGCCATCGACCAGATTAAGGCCAAGCTGGAGGCACTTCTGCGCAAGAACAAGGTGTGGTTCTCTGAAAGTTTTATCTCAATGCGTGGAGGACACTATACGTTGCCGGTCAAACGCGAGCATAAAAATGATGTTTCCGGCACAATGGTGGAGGTATCAAACACCGGCGGCACCTGCTTTATAGAGCCCACTTCCGTAGGGCGACTACAGTCAGAGCTGTACGCGCTGGAGGTGGAGGAGGACAGCGAGGTCAGACGCATTTTATACGCGCTGACCGCCCTGATCAGTGATAGCTTTCCCGCTTTAAAGCGCAATGTCGAAGCGATGCAGACTTTGGATTTTCTCTTTGCCAAGGGCAAGCTCAGTCTCGCTATGCAGGCCCGGCCAGTCGACATTACCACCGACCGGCGCATCTGCCTGGTGGGGGCACGGCACCCCCTGCTGGAGAAAACGACAGCAGTGCCGTTGAATTTTACGGCGGGCGGCGCAATCTCCGGCGTGGTCATCACTGGGCCGAACACCGGGGGGAAAACTGTTACGCTTAAAACAGTCGGCCTTTTGTCGTTGATGGCGCAAAGCGGCTTGCACCTGCCCGTAGACGCGGGCAGCAGCCTTTGCATGTATAATTTGGTGTTGTGCGACGTTGGAGACGGGCAAAGCATCTCAGAGAATCTTTCTACTTTTTCGGCTCACATCAAAAATGTACTGGATATTCTGGGGCAGGCAACCGGCGAGTCGTTGGTGCTGCTAGACGAGCTGGGTTCTGGCACTGATCCTGTCGAGGGCATGGGTATTGCGGTAGCCATTCTCGACGCGCTCTGCGCAAAGGGTTGCCTGTTTGCTGTAACTACCCATTATCCTGAAATTAAGGCCTACGCTGCCAATACGCCTGGACTTGTCAACGCCCGCATGGCTTTTGACCGTGAAAGCTTGCGACCACTTTACCGCCTTGAGATAGGGGAAGCGGGCGAAAGCTGCGCACTGTATATCGCCGAACGGCTGGGCATGCCTACGTCTATGTTAAAACGCGCTCGCGAGGCCGCCTATTCCAAACAAAACGCCGAAGGGCTGCCGGTGCCACAGCGGCACCAGAACCTTGACAGTTTTAGCAAAGCCGCAGCACCCAAAATTGTTCGGCAAAAAGCGAATCAAAATCAAACGCCCCGCTGCGATACGTTCCAGATAGGGGATAGCGTGCTGGTCTACCCCGCCAAAGAAACCGGCATTATCTACGCCCGCGCTAACGATCTGGGCGAGGTTGGTGTTCAGGTCAAGGGGGTAAAAAAAATGATTAACCACAAGCGCATTAAGCTTCAGGTAGCGGCAAGCCAACTTTATCCGGCAGATTATGATTTTTCCATTTTGTTTGACACAGTCGAAAACCGAAAAGCCAGACGCATTCTAGAAAGACGGCATCAGGAAGGTAACATGATTGTAATTAAAGAAGGAGAATCAGAGCTATGAGTGCGATTATAAGCATCCGCCCTGAAACCGAACGAGATTATAGGATAGTAGAGAACCTGACTCGTGACGCTTTCTGGGATATTTATAAGCCGGGTTGTGACGAGCACCTCTTGGCGCACAAACTGCGCCAATGCAAGGCGTTTTTACCCGAGCTAGATTTTGTGGCGGTGCACGACGACTGTATCGTGGGCAATATTATGTATTCGGTTGCGCAAGTGATTGACGACAGCGGTTGTGCTCACCCGGTCCTGACCTTTGGCCCGTTAAGCGTGCTGCCCGCTTGCCAAAAACAGGGCGTGGGGGCCGCGCTGGTGCGGCACACGCTGGCCATTGCCCGAAAGATCAGTTATCCGGCCGTTGTCATCTTCGGAAGGCCTTATTATTACCATCGGTTTGGGTTTGTTAACGCAGAAAAATTCGGAATAACCACTAGGGAGGGCACAAACTTCGATGCTTTTATGGCGCTAGAACTCCATAAAGGCGCGCTGAAGGGTATCACTGGCAAATTTAACGAAGATGCAGTCTTTGATATTGATACAGCTGAGGTGGAGGTGTTCGACAAAGCCTTTCCTTACCGAGAAAAACATGTGACCGAAACGCAGCTCAAATGAAAAGAGCTGCACCGTCGCATAAGGCTAAACGGCGCGGCCACTACAGTAAAAGTCAGAGTATGCTTGCTAGGGAGCGATTATCTGGCATGCTACTTGTTAAAGGCCAGCCGGCCGGGACACTTGTCAGCATTGACACGCCACATGCAGGTTTTGCAGTACAGGCAGGTGAAACATCTTCCTATCGGTTATTCTTATTAGCAATTTACTAGATTTAAATTGCTGCGTATAGCATGCAAATAAGAGCAAAAAGTGAAGGAGTAGGCTGCCAAAGACAGTCCGCTCCTTCACTTTAATTTAAAAGCTGCCCACAACCTAATTTTGCGCATTTTTGCGTATCTGGCCCTAAACAGGGGCTTTATTCCGCCCGCACGGTGGCATAGTAATTATTTTGCATTATTGCAAGAGGGCATCCCATATTAAAGTCATTCAGAATATTATGCATACTTCGCTCGATGTGCGCTATCATTGCCCTACGTCCGGCCTCGACGGTTTTGTCGGCAATAAATGCTATAATTTCGCTGTTCTCGGCAATGGATTTTCTTCGGTGCTCCTCATCGGATACCGCGCGGCTAAAAGAGAGGCCGTTCCACAGCGTCTCACGAAAATTATACAGTTTTTGGCTTTTTGATGCCACCCAAATTGCGGTGTGAAATTTTTGGTTGTACAGCTCATAAGTACTGCCTGCCAGTATAGGTTGCTCCGCCAAAACGGCAGCTTGAAGCACCACTAGTGCATCGGCCGACATGCCGTTTTGTATGGCCCGCGCAACGGCCTCACCCTCTAAAAGAATACGAATGCTAAAATGATTTTTGATAAAGTTATCGTCAATTGGCTTTACAACGGCACCTTTGTTCATTCGCAGCTCTATGAGTCCCTCTGCCGCCAGCGTCTGAAAGGCTTCGCAAACCGGCGTGCGCGATACACCAATCTTTGCCGCCATTTCGGTCAGGGAGAATTCCGACCCGGCTGAAAATTCGCCGGATAAAATGGCCTTACGCACAATAGCGGCTATTTTTATCCGGGCCGGCATCAATTCCAGTTGCTCCATTTTGCCACCCGCTTTTAAACCAAGTATGTTTTATGCTGAATAAAATATACCATTTCGCTATTTGTCCGTCAATTACCGCCGCAAGTCAGAATTTTACAGTTGGGCCACAGAAAGCGGCCGTTACTCCTCTGGTGGATATGCATGCATAAAAACAGATATGCTCCAAAGGTGCACAGGAGGCATAATATTGAACCGAAAAAGCATGGTACGCTAATTTTAGGCTTTGATAAACACCAGGGCATTGCCAGAAAAAAACGCCTTTGAATAATAATACCCCAACTGGTTAAAGTGCTTGATGTCTTCAGGCACGGTGATGTTGTGCTCGGCCAGAAATCGAACCATTTGATCCCTCGCCATCTTGCACAGGGTGCCCTTTTCTATTAGTCTTCCGCCCTATTGCTCCCCCAAAATACAGGTGATAAGTCGTGTGCCTTTTGGCAGATGCGCAATCACCGCGCGGCTGTATTCTTTTGACGCCAGATTCAGAATGAAATCGGACTCGCTGCAAAGCTGTTTAGCCAGCCTGTCGCCCCAGTAGGCATAGAGATCTTTGCAGCCGTTGGCCAACAGCTTGACCTGCATCTCAAGACGGTAGGGTACCACGCCGTCAAAGGGGCGAATCAGCCCGTAAAAGCCTGACAAAATCCGCAGATGTTCATCTATATAGTCAAAGTGCCCATCCTCAAAAACGCCGGGGGCCATGTAGCGGTATTGAATGCCCTCGAAGGCAAGAATGGCCGGGGTCAGGGCTTAGTTAAGACCCATCCCGCGCAACCGCTGTACATTAAGCGCTGCAATGGCGTCATTGCAACGCCAGAGGGCTTGCAGCTCTGCGGTACTCATGTGTTGCAGGGCGAATTTGATCTCCTGCGCCTCGGGTAAAAACTGCGGCAGGGTTTTAAACGGCAGACTGTCAGTATCTACATGCATTTTCTTTGCAGGGGACATGATGATTTTCATACACTTACTCCATATCTCTATGGTGTCGTCGCAGCGGATATTAAGGATCAGCTGCATAGGAACGTCACTCATCCAATAAGTAATGCAGCATTTTTTCAGGATTTTCAAGAAAGCGGCGTGTCAGTTGATAGTGTTCAGTCTTGCGGTAATCCACCAAAGCGATGCCCGCTCCTGACAGTTCGTATACCTGCGCACCGGGGTAGGTCATCAAGATGGGCGAGTGGGTAGCAATGATAAACTGAGAGTTTTTCTGTACCAGTGCGTGGATATATGCCATCAGAGTCATCAGTCGGGTGGGTGAAAGGGCCGCTTCCGGTTCGTCAAGCAAATAGATGCCGTCGCCACCAAAGCGGTTTTTTACCAGCGCGAGAAAGCTTTCTCCGTGGGATTGGTTATGCAGAGATTTTCCGCCATAGCTTGCCAAGATAGGGGGGCTCGATGTAGGAATGGAATCCAGTTCATCAATATAGCTGGCGGCATTGTAAAAACTCTCTGCCCGTAGAAAAAAACCATCCTTCGGGTAGGCGCTTTTTACAAGCGTGAGGTGCCGGTATAAATCAGAATGGGTGGTGCTGGTGGCAAAACTGAAGTTTCGGGTACCTCCCTCTGCGTTAAAGCCGTAGGCTACGGCTATGGCCTCCAGCAAAGTCGACTTGCCGGTTCCGTTTTCCCCCACTAAAAAGGTGACCGGGCCGGAGAAAGCCAGCTCCTCTTCCTGCGCCAGATGGCGCACAGCTGGTAGCCCGTGCAGATAAGAGCTTTTGTCCACCGGCGAGTTGAGCCGTACGCTGCTGATATAATTGCGCGGCATCCGAACACCCTCTTCTAAAA
>DATMYZ010000234.1:0-5815 GCA_035560675.1 Clostridia bacterium | reverse complement strand
ACATAGCATTGAAATGAAAAAAGTGTGAAATATGCGCAGAGAAATTTTTCTTGACTATCCACCGTTGATTTTATATACTAAGATAACATGGTGGAGTAGTTTGCGCCGCATATTGGTGTGTCAAGTCAACATAATGATGCTATAAGCATCTGGCTTGCATTAAAGAACGAGAACTGTGTGCAGTCTTGCCGGGCTGCACATGGTTTTATTTTTTATACAGTCACAAAAGATATTGAAAGGAAGAAGTACATGAGTTTAAACGAGGTATGTTTGATTGGCATAGGTTTAAGCATGGACGCCGTTGCAGTGTCGATGTCCTACGCCATGACGCATCACAAAAACGTGACGAAGCTTTTAGAAATGGTGTGTCTCTTTGCAATTTTTCAGGGCGTTATGCCGCTAACCGGTTATTTTGTCGGAGGGGTGTTCTCAGAGGTGGTCACCCGTCTGGGCGGTTATTTGGTCCTGTTTATTTTGGGATTTATCGGATGTAAGATGATGTATGGCGGCCTATGTTCAGGGAACGATTGTCCAGTGGAATCACAGGTACTTACCCACAAACTGCTGCTGCTTCAGGCGATAGCCACCAGCATCGACGCTTTGGCAGTTGGGGTGGGATTGCGCGCGCAGCAAATTGAAATTCTGCCGGCTTCCATAGCCATTGCTGCTACCACACTGCTGTTGACATTGATCGCTATGCTCGTTGGTAGAAAATTTGGTGATCTGCTGGGAAAGAAGGCCGAGGTATTCGGGGGGCTGCTACTAGTCATTATTGGCATAAAAGCAGTGTTATAAGCGTTTACAAGGGTGCCTGTCTGTCTTATAATAAAGAATAGGACTCTAAGGCGTTTTCTGAATGTACCAATCATTTCATTTAGAAGCGCTAGACCACACAAGGGCTTTGGGAGTGTGTAAAATGCTGAATCGAAATTTTACTTGCTGTTTTACCGGGCATCGGCAGATCGCGTCTAATCATCAAGCAACTCTGCCCGCAGCGGTAGAGTCTGCCATTCGTGTCCTGATTGCGCAGGGATATTTTATTTTTGTGGCGGGCGGCGCAAAGGGCTTTGATACGCTTGCCGCTGAGACTGTGTTGGAACTGAAAAGTGAGTTTTCGCAGCTTCGGCTGATTATTGTGGCACCCTGCGCTAATCAGGCGGACGGCTGGTCTGCCTCAGACCGTCGGCGTTACGAACGGCTACGTCAGGCAGCAGATGATTATATCTGTCTTGAAGCTTCTTACACCCCGGATTGTATGCGCAGAAGAAACCGCTGCCTTGTTGAGATGAGTAGCGCTTGTCTCGCTTATTGCCAACGGCAGCGCACCGGTAGCTCGCAGACGGTTGCCCTAGCTGACGAACAGGGGCTGGATATTATAGATGTCCTTGCCCTCATCCCCTGCACCGTATGAAAAAACGGCAGCGGCGCGCATCTTTTTACTGCAAAATATGGACAAACCTGCTTTGGTGTGCTATGATAACTTGCATGACTTGGGCATTCTGGCGAAGAAACAGAAGCTTCGCGGGGTGCCCTGTCCATTTTAATGTATACCGATTTTATATCAGTGCAGACACAGCAAAAAAATGAAAAATGTAGAAAGGAATGACCGTCATGTTTTTTGAAAACCAGTACCGCACCAAGACCTGTGCCGCCCTAAGCGAGGTCGACGTTAATAATTGTGTCAAAGTAGCGGGGTGGGTTGAAAATGTTCGTGACCATGGCGGCGTACTGTTTGTCGATTTACGGGACCATTACGGACTGGTTCAGGTAGTCATCCATGATGACGCCATGCTTTCAGGCGTCATGAAGGAATGCGTTGTTTCGGTCGAGGGCCCGGTTGTGCTTCGCGACCTTGAGACCGTTAATGCTAAACTGGCCACCGGCACCATTGAAATAACGGCAAAATCGCTTGAAATTATTGGAAAATCTCAGGGCAGCCTGCCGTTTGAGGTACCCAACTCGCCGGATGTCAAAGAAGAGCTGCGTTTAAAATATCGCTTTTTAGACCTTCGCAATCAGAAGATGCAAGATATGATTAAAACCCGCGCCCGGCTGCTTTCGTTTTTGCGCAACCGCATGACCGACCTAGGCTTTATTGAGGTGCAGACTCCTATTTTGTCAGCCTCTTCGCCCGAGGGAGCCAGGGATTATCTCATCCCCGCCAGAAAGCATCCCGGCAAGTTTTATGCACTGCCGCAGGCACCGCAGATTTTTAAGCAGTTGCTCATGGTTTCAGGCATCGACCGCTACTTTCAGATTGCACCTTGCTTTCGCGACGAGGATGCGAGAGCCGACCGTTCACCGGGCGAGTTTTACCAGCTAGACTTTGAAATGGCCTTCGCTACTCAGGAAGAGGTTTTAACCGTGGCTGAAACCGTTCTTTACGACGTGTTTAAGACTTTTTCAGATAAGCCGGTGACACCCCCTGCTTTCCCTCGCATCACCTACAAGGAAGCCATGCTGCGCTATGGCTCGGATAAGCCGGATCTGAGAAACCCGCTGGAGATTGTTGATGTCTCAGATATTTTTTCGCTATGCAGCTTTGCGCCGTTCCAGAAAGGCACTGTGCGCGCCATCCGCGTGCCGGACTGTGGCAGCCAGCCGAGAAGCTTTTTTGAGCAGATGCTGGAATTTGCCACCTCGATCGGCATGAAGGGTTTAGGCTACGTTAAAGCCGCCGACGATCTGGCACTCTTGGGTCCGATTGACAAATTTGTACCTGTCGAACAAAAAAAATGTCTGATTGAACGCAGCGGTTTGCAGCCCAACGACGTGCTCTATTTTATATCAGACAAAACCGAGCTTGTCACCGCAAAGCTGGCCGGGCAGATCCGAAACGAGCTGGGTCGCCGCTTAGAGTTGCTCTCAGACGATTTTAAGATGTGCTTTATTATTGATTTTCCAATGTATGAGCTGGACGATGTGACCCACAAGGTCGGCTTTACACACAACCCCTTCTCGATGCCGCAGGGCGGACTGGAGGCACTCAACAAAAAAGACCCGCTGGAAATTCTCGCCTGGCAGTATGACATTGTCTGCAACGGCGTAGAGCTTTCTTCGGGTGCTGTGCGAAACCACGACCGCGAGACAATGGTGCGCGCGTTTGAGATTGCCGGCTACGGTGAGCAGACAGTCAAAGATAAATTTGGCTCTCTTTATAACGCTTTCGCCTATGGTGCACCGCCTCATGCGGGCATGGCACCTGGCGTGGATCGCATGCTGATGCTACTCGCTAACGAAAGCTCCATCCGCGAGGTCATCGCTTTCCCGATGACGGCTAACGCAGAAGATCTTATGATGGGGGCGCCTACACCCGTCGCCGAAAAGCAACTTAGAGAAGCGCATATTAAAGTGCGATAAACCGTATTCAAGATATTCATCAAAAAATCCCGCCCGGTAATCTTCCAGGCGGGATTTTTAGCGTCCTTCATCTCACGCGGCAGTGTTTTATTCTTACTGCCCAATAATATGAAGCGCCTTTTCATAATCGTTTTGATGCACATAAAAAGTATAAGTATACTGATATTCGGGGTTAATACCTGCGCTTCCGGTACGGGCCCGAACATCCGCACGGGTAAGGGAATCATCCTGCCCGCGTGTTTTTAAGCGATATTCAATATTATTTGACGCCAACAGCGTACGTATTTCGTTCTGGCGCAACATGCTTTGTGTTATAAAGAGCTCTCTGCGATTAAAAAAGTAATCATATCAAATTCCCTCCCCTTCAATCGTTGCCAGGTAAGCTGCGCGTCCGGTCTTATACAAATTGCCGCCATGGCAGTCCAACACCACTACCGCAGGAAAATTGACCACCTCAAGCCGTCGAATCGCCTCGGAATCAAGATCGGGGTAAGCAATTACCTCGCAGGCAGTCACCGTCGAAGCCAGCAGCGCGCCTGCTCCGCCTATCGCGGCCAGATAAACGCCTTTGTTTTTAATAATTGCATCTGTTACCTCGTCCGACCGCAGCCCCTTTCCAATCATACCACGTAGACCCTCCTCATCCATTAGCCGCGGGGCATAGGAGTCCATGCGGTAGCTGGTCGTCGGTCCGGCTGACCCGATTACACCGCCCGGCTTGGCAGGCGTCGGGCCTACATAATAAATGATTTGATTCTTCAAATTACAGGGTAGCTGCTTGCCTTCATCCACAAGCGCCACCAACCGCTTGTGAGCGGCGTCGCGTGCCGTATAAATCACACCTGAAATTAAAACTGAATCCCCTGCATGTAGCGAGAGCGCCTGTTCCTCAGTAAAAGGCACCGTGATTTTCTTTTTCATCGTATCGTGCCCCCTTAAAGCACTGCCGTTTTGTGGCGGGTGACATGGCAATTGATGTTGACGGCGCAGGGCAGCTGCGCGATATGGGTGGGGTAAGCCTCAATGTTGACTCCCAACGCTGTTGTAAGTCCGCCGAAACCCTGCGGACCAATACCCAGTGCGTTAATGCTTTGCAGCAGCTCACGCTCCAGTTGGACGTAGTGGGAATCGGGATTCTCTAACCCGAGTGGGCGCAGTAGCGCCTTTTTAGCCAGCTGAGCCACACGGTCAAAATTACCGCCGATGCCGACGCCCACTACAATGGGCGGACATGGGTTTGGCCCGGCCTTTTCAACCGTTTCCAGCACAAAGGCCTTGATGCCCTCCACGCCATCCGAAGGCTTTAGCATAGCCAAACGCCCCATGTTCTCACTGCCTGCGCCCTTGGGTGCTACCGTAATTGTCAGGCGGTTTCCCGGCACAACATCATAGGTAATAACAGCGGGCGTATTGTCGCGGGTGTTTTTACGCTCCAGCGGGTCGGACACGATAGACTTTCTGAGATAGCCTTCAGTATAGCCGCGACGGACGCCCTCGTTAATGGCATCGGTGAGGCTCCCCTCGACATACACCTCCTGCCCCAGCTCGACAAAGATGCAGGCCGTACCGGTGTCCTGGCAGATTGGCATGTCCAATGCTTGGGCGCGATGATAGTTTTCTATTATGTCATCCAGTACCCCGCACGCTGTGGGCCAGGATTCAGCAGATTTTGCGGCGTCCAATGCCGCACTCACATCGCTGGGCAAAATTCGGTTCGCCTCAATGCAAAGCATTTTTACAGCATCGGTTACCTGCAGGGCTGTTATTCTTTTCATCTTTATTCACCTCGTTGTTTATAATACTGCATACATACCATCTTACAGTTGTCCGTCAAAAAGAGATTGCCGCGTTGTACGGCGAGCCATTGGGCTGTGGTATAATAATTGCTTTGCGGTTATTATACCATAGCCCAGGTGTCAGCTCAACGCGTAATTGAGGTGAGTTATGTGTAAAACTGCAATATTATACATCAAGAAGGAGCGTTACCGCCCGCGGCAAGCGCGGGATGTAACGCTCCTTGAAAAAGGGAGGAAAATCAGCAGCTCAAGGAACAACTGACGCGTCCGTTACAGACATCCGGATAAACCGGGAAACAAATACGTCTACGCGGCGGCTGGGGGCGGTTACCAGAACACCCGCATCCACAGCAGCAGCAACAACAACACGGTGCTGGTCGGCCAAAGGACTCGTCATCATCATTTGCTTCTTCAAAAAAGCCGCAGTTGCACCAGGGAGAGTGGCAACAATATTCATGCATAACGCATCGTACTCCTTATATATAAGTGAGATTTGTATGGCAATTTCAGGTACACTATATTGTATGCTTCTGGGCAAAATATGTTCTTTGCGACTAGAGCAAACGCGCTAAAGCATCTTTTAAACAGCTAAAATGCATATTGATGAATAAATTTGCAGTGTAATTTGCAAAACCACTTGATTTATTATGAGATATGAG
>DATMYZ010000233.1:0-13701 GCA_035560675.1 Clostridia bacterium | reverse complement strand
ATTTTCCTGTTTTGCCTTGTTCTATGGGTCCACTGCACAAAATTGTTTGTTTTAATCAAAAGGCCGCAGAGTTCCGACGCTAAAGTGTCGTAACCCTGCGGTCTTATATATATCTGACAGAATATGCGGCTATTTCTCTTTTCGCGCTTCTAAATAATCGTTAAGTGCAGCGTTTTTAATATCGGTGATAAACATATGCCCAGGCGAGTGGGTAATCACAATCGGGGGCTTTGCCGCTTCAATCGCCGCCTGCGGAGTGACGCCGCAGGGCCAGAACACCGGTATTTCGCCCGCTCGTATCTCCACCGACTCACCGTAATCTGGCTTCATGATATCGACAACGCCAATCTCAGCCGGGGCACCCATATGAACCGGCGCACCGTGCACGTTGGGGTACTGCTTGGTGATTTCATAAGCCAGCTTGGCATTTTCGGGCGTCATGGGACGCATGCTGCACACCATCGGTCCCTCAAACGGACCGGCCTTGACAGTCTTAATATTCGTCTTATACATCGGCACGTTGCGGCCGGTCGCAATATGTCGCACTTCAATGCCCGCTTTGATCAGCGCCTCTTCAAATGAAAAGCTGCACCCGATTAAAAACCCGACAAAGCCTTCCTGCCAGAAAGCCGACGCATCATTGACCCGCTCTGAAAACACGCCGTTGCGGTAGATGAAATATTCGGGAATATCGGTGACGATGTTGCCACCCTCGCCCATGGTATGCGTCTCGGGCGTGCCCTCAATAATTTCCAGCACTGGGCATGGGAAAGGATTTCTGGCGGCGTACGTCTTAAAGTCCGCGGCGTAATCGCCCGGGAGTATCACAAGGTTCGCCTGCGCATAGCCCGCGCACATGCCCGCGGTGGGGAATGTAATCTCCCCCGCACGTATTTTTTGCCGTACCTCGGCAGGGCTCATATGAATATAAGGGGTGATGTCATAACGCGCCATATCCGTCTTCCTTTCTGCTGTCTTCAGCGCTGCGTCACGCGGCAACGGTAGTCAGATCCGTTGACGTTGACAGTAAATTCCCAAGGGCCCGGTGCCGCCTGAACCAAATCAAGATCGGTACGAATGGCATCAAGACGCCGCAAATTCGAAAGATAAATATCTTGTGCCTCTGTAACAGTTACCGACTTAAAGCGCACAGTGTCGCCGAATTTGCACTGCGCAATCAGCGGAAAGTCCGCCGTGATAACATTAGCAATCTTTGTATAGCCACCGGTGGTTTGACGGTCAGCCAGCATAATAATCGGCTGACCCGCACTAGGTACCTGCACTGCACCCATTGAGATACCGTCCGATATAATATCGCCACCCTTGATATGCTCGATGATATCCCCCTCAAGACGGCAGCCCATGCGGTCAAACTGATTGGTCACCGAATAGGTTGCACTTAAAAAGGTCTTAATACCCTTTTCGGTAAAAGCATCATCCTGCGGGCCTATCACCACCCGCAGCGTCTTATGCGTTGCGGTAAAATCTTCAGGCTGAACAAAGCGCCCCTGTGCCAGATTAGGCAGTTCGGTTTTAGGCGCTCTAAAAGCCAGACGGTCATCTTTGCCGAGCTTTCTGCCGTCTACCCCGCCAATCTGCGCTTTGAGGTAGGTCGAACGGCTACCCATAACCGGCGCAATGTCAAAGCCACCCGCCACACCCAGATAGCTCCGGCAACCGGAAACCTGCATCCCAAAGGTCAGCTTATCGCCCGGTTTTACCAAAACGGCGCGGTACATGGGCAGCGGCGAGCCGTTTAACGCAGGCGAGAGATTACCACCCGTCACTGCGATAATATTAGCCTCTTCAAAGACAACGGCCGGGCCCATCATGGTAATTTCAAGTACGGCTTCGTCCTTGTCGTTGCCCACAAGTATGTTGGCAATAGCAAAGGAGCGGGGATCCATAACGCCCGAAACAGGCACACCAAACTGCTGAAATCCGGTGCGTCCTGCATCTTGTACGGTGGTTAAAAAGCCACCGCTGAGAATCGTCATGCCCATAGTTAACCCTCCCTGCTATATGTTTTAACAACATAATTGCCTGCGGTAACCCGTGCGGCAATATCGTCGAATTCGGCTTGATTCACAGGGCAATATTTGACGTACTGCCCTGCCTGCAAGAGAATCGGCGTCTCACGCTGTGCATCATAGAGCTTTAACGGCGTTCTACCGATCAGCTGCCATCCGCCGGGCGAGTCGATAGGATATACCCCCGTCTGGCTACCCGCGATGCCCACTGAGCCGCCCGGAATTTTTACGCGAGGGCTGGTCAGGCGCGGCGTGGCGATTTCGGCGCTCATGCCGCCCATATACGGAAAACCGGGTGTGAACCCCAGCATATAGATCAAATATTCCGGTGCGCTGTGTATTTTGATAACCTCTTCTACTGTTTTGTTGTTGTGCTCGGCGACAAAGCCGATATCCGGCCCCATTTCGCCGCCGTACAGCACCGGAATTTCCACCACTGAGGCTGGCGGAATCTCTACCTCATCCAGACTGCCAATCAGCCCTTTGAGTGCATCGCGCAGCTTTTCGTAACGGATAACTTCCGGGCGGTAATGAACGGTCAGCGAGCGATAGGTCGGCACCGTTTCAACAATGCCGGGCACACCTTTTTTCTCAAGTGCGATATTAAAGGCGCGGATGCGCGCATTAATTTCGGTGCTAATTTCATTGCCGAACTCCACCAGAACCGAAGTGTCGCCGGTCATTAAAAAACGAACATCCTGCATCAGCTTAAAGCCTCCTTTGTTCCTGTTTTGGCGGGTGCGCCGCTGGTATCAGTCCAGTAGCGCACCCGCGGCCTCGCTTTATCCGAAGATGGTCAAAATCTTGGGCAGCGCCGTGATGCCGGCATAGCCGGTAAGCAGTACAACCAAAACGCCCGCAACAATCAACCAAGTCGGGTGTTTATAATCTTCGCCGACAATCGCCTTGTTGCGCGATGCCAGTAGCATAGTGCCCAGCGTCACCGGCAGAATCAGGCCATTGAGTGAACCGGCTGCTACCAGCAGCGCCTTGGCACCGCCGAGAACCGTCATAATAAGGGTAGAGACTGTTATAAAGCCGACAATAAACCATTTTTCGTTTTTAGCGATAAAAGGGTGTAGCGTCTTGAGAAACGAAACCGAGGTGAACGCCGCGCCGATAACTGAGGTTACACCTGCCGCAAACAGTGCGACGCCGAACAGTCGGTAGCCAATCTCACCGGCAGCAAGGCGAAATGCCTCGGCCGCAGGGTTGGAGGCCGCTGTAATGGCACCGACAGCATTGGCGCCGCCCGCGGTGCAAACACCTAACACAGCGAGGAAGAGTAAAACACGAACCGTGCCAGAAACTGCTATGCCGGTCAGAACCGAACGCTGAATCTGGCCAAGATTTTCTTTGCCCGAGATGCCCGCATCAAGCAGTCTGTGCGCGCCCGAGAAGGTAATATAGCCGCCGCAGGAGCCGCCAAGCAGCGTAATCATCGGGAAGAACAACGCCAGAGGCTCATCGGGAGCAAATACCTTCGCTGCCACCTGGCCGACAGGAGGCTTAGAGCTGACAGCTACCACCAATATGGTAACCAGAATAATAGCGCCAAGGACCTTGGTCGCGACATCCATGCCTCTTTTGGCATCCTTTGAAAGGAAAATGGTAACGGCAAGCAAACCGCCAAGGACGCAGCCAATCTTGGTCGGGACGCCAAGCATGGCGTTAAGGCCCAGCGAAACGCCGCCGACGTTGCCGATGTTAAAGGCAAGACCGCCCAATGCGACAAGAAATGCCACGAAATAGCCCAGACCCGGCAGAACCTTGTTGGCGACATCCTGTCCGCGCATGCCCGAAACGCCGATGATGCGCCAGACGTTGACCTGGGTGGTCATATCCAACAGGATGGTACACAGAATAACGGTGGCAAACGACGCCATATACTGTGAGGTAAACATGGTCGTCTGAGTCAAAAATCCGGGGCCGATTGCGGAGGTCGCCATCAAAAAGGCTGCACCTATCAGGACGGCAGTGCTTTTTTTGTCAGGCTTAGCTTGGGAAGCCGCGCTTACTTTCTCTTGGTTGCTCATAACAATTTTTCCTCCTGTTCATCATGTCGGTCTGGGTGCCGTTGGCTACATCAAATTCTGGGCAATGCCGAGTTATCGTGCGTATTATCCGGCGGCAGTTTTGGTGCAAGCAACGCTTACCTCGAAGTTTCGCCAGTACGCGACACAGTCTTATTGCACCGCGTACAGGCCTTTCTTTAAAGCTGTGTCAGATTGCAGATCGTCACACCGTTTTTCTCCAGCGTTGCGCGAATGTTTTTGACGAATTCAAGTGCGCTGGGGTTGTCGCCGTGCACACAAATGGAATCGGCCTTGATGTTGATAATCTTGCCGCTGGCTGTTTCTACTGTGCCCTTGGTCACCATCTGCACCGTTCTGGCAATGGCAATCTCTTTGTCGTGGATGACGGCACCGGGCAATTTTCTTGAAACAAGTGTACCGTCGTCGTTATAGGCGCGGTCGGCAAACACCTCAGAAGCGGCGCGAAGCCCGACCTTTTCAGCCGCCGAAATCATCTTGCTGTTGGCAAGCCCGAGAAGAATAATGCTGGAGTCAACCTCGTAGACACCCTGGCAGATGGCTTGGGCCAGCGCTTCATCTACAGCAGCCATATTATACAGCGCGCCGTGGGCTTTGACATGCTGCATCGGAACACCCTTGGCCTTTGTAAATGCCATAAGCGCACCGAGCTGATACTTGACATAGGCTTTGGCTTCGGCGGGGGTTACCACCATATTGCGGCGGCCAAATCCCATCAAATCCGGAAACCCGGGATGCGCACCCACTGCGGCACCAGCGGCTGCGGCTGCGGAAACCGTCTGCTCCATCACAACGGCGTCTCCGGCATGCCAGCCGCATGCCACGTTTGCCGAGGAGACATATTTGAGAATTTCAGCATCCATGCCGATGGTATAAGCGCCAAAGCTTTCGCCGAGGTCGCTGTTCAAGTCTACCTTATACATAAAACTTCCTCCTTCTAAATTGTGGTGTTGCTAATTATATAAAGCAATTATGATGCCAACTGACGTGTGAACGGTTTACAGCAGTTTTGTCGATTTTTCGTCACATATATCACAACATTTTTCGAAGATATTTGTATAAGGCGTATTTGTACCAGATGTGCAGCTGTGCGACTGTGCACAGATAGCATGTGCGAAATCGCACATCAAAATGCAATTTTATGCATTTAAGCAATAGTAAGGCCGCCGCAACCCAATTGCTGCGGCGGCTTTTCAAATTAAAAGCTTACTCTTAGCCGTCTAAAAATACTATCTAACGCCAATTTTTTGCGCAGCCGGATTGTGACTGATGAAACTAATTACCAATCTCGATCTCATAGAAAATGTACCGGTAAAGTTTGAACTTGACACGGCTAAAACCAAAGAAGAGTCTGTGCTTGCATAATTGCCGCTGTGCACGTACGTACTGCACATATAGACTGGGTTTCCATCCTCATTCTAAGGGACGTTGATAATACCTTGGCCGAAAAGCCATCATCCACCGGCCGCCGCAAAAGAAACGGCCGCCATAGCAATCACCATTACTAGTTGAGGAACTATTTTACTGCTGCTCTAGTTTACGGCGCAACGTGAACCGCGTAATACCCAAAAGCTCGGCTGCTTGTGAGTAATTATTGCCACTAATTTTTAGCGCCCTGTTGATACAGTCGCGCTCAATGCGCTCCAGCACTTTGGGCAGGTTAATACCCTCTTCGCCGAAATTCGGTTCGCCCATTTCGGCGACCTGGCGCTGATCTCCTTTGACAGGCTTTTGCAAAGAAACCGGCTCTTCAAGAAAAACAGCCCCCCTATCAAGAACGTCACCTTCACAAAACAACGCGCAACGCTCCAGCACATTTCTCAGCTCACGCACATTGCCCTTCCATGAATAATCCGTCAGCTCTTTGGCAAACCATGGGTCTATCCCCCTAATATTTTTGCCGAACTTGCGGTTAAACCGCTCTAAAAAATAGCTGCACAGCGGCAGAACATCCTCCGGGCGCTCGCGCAGCGGCGGTATGGCAATTTGCATCACGTTCAGGCGGTAGAACAAATCCTCCCGGAATTCCTTGCGCAAAATAGCCTGATGCAGATCGCGGTTGGTGGCGGTAATTACCCGAACGTTGACCTCAATGTCATGGAGTCCGCCGACGCGCTTAAAGCGCCGATCCTCTAAAAAGGTCAGCAGCTTAGACTGCATAGCCAGCGGCAGCTCGCCGATTTCATCCAAAAACACTGTGCCGCCGTTGGCGAGCTCCAACAGTCCCTTTTTAGTTTTGCCAGCGCCAGTGAACGCGCCGCGCTCGTAGCCGAACAGCTCGCTTTCCAAGAGGTTATCTGGTATGGCACCGCAGTTGATCTTGACCATGGCAAGCTGCCTGCGCACGCTGTTGTGATGGATAAGATTAGCAACCACCTCTTTGCCGGTGCCGGTTTCGCCGTGGATAAGCACGTCGACCTGATCGCTGTGCGCCACCACGCTAATCTGGCGGCGAATATTCTGTATGGCAGGGCTTTCGCCTACCAGTTCATACTTCGGGGTGGAAATGAGGTCTAGGTTGCGCTTGGTTTTAAGCTGATCCATACTACGGTTGATCATCAACTCAATGGCGTCAAGGTCAAATGGCTTGAGAATATAATCATACGCGCCGCGCTTGACCGCCTCCACTGCCTGCGAGACCGAGCCATAGGCGGTCATCAGCACAATCTGAATGTCGTCATCAATTTTCTTGATAGACTCGATATAGTCCATGCCCTGCTGCTCGCCCAGGCGATTATCCAGCAGCACAAAATGCGGCGCAAACTGCTCGGCAAGCAACAGCCCGCTCTCAATGCTGTCCGCGGTTTCTACCTGATAACCAAGATCTCCGAGGCCCTCGCGCAGCGAAAGGCGAATTAGATACTCGTCGTCAATAATCAGAACTTTATAGGTCATTTAGACTCCTCCTGCATGTTTGGCTGCGGGCAGCTCTTGTGATAGGTCAGGCGAGACACCACCCCGAAACACAGCCCCGCTACCACCGTGCCCGGAAAGGCCGGATGAAACGCGAAGCCACCCGCGAGATACGGCGGATAAAACAGTGCCAGACACAGCAGGCCCGAGCCCAGCCCAGCCCACACCCCCTGAACCGTGGTGCGCCGATAGAGCAGCGAACCGTAAAGTGTTGGGAACATAGTAACACCAAATACGCCCCACAAATCGCCGCCGTAGGTCAGCAGACTGGCGGGTGGATGAATGGAAAGCAACAGCGACACTGTGCCGCCGATAAAAATACTCGCACGCGACAGCGAGAGCAGCGCCGATTCGCTGAGCGCATCTTTACGCAGCGTGCCGACGATATCGTAGCTAAAGGACGATGCGATTAAAAGCAGCTCCGAATTGGCGGTAGAAATACAGGCGCCAATGATGCTGAATAGGAAAAAACCGCTCCACGGCCCGTACAGAAGGTTGTTGATCACATGAACAAAAATGCCGTCGGTCTCCTGCACCGCGTCGATAGTCGGGAACATCACCCGCATGCCCAGACCGATTTGCAGCAGTGCAAAATAGAGCACGGCCAAATAAGCCATTGAACACAGCACCGTTCTTTTTGACGTCTTCTGGTCTTTGGCCGAAATCATGCGAATGGTGTACTGCGGGTTGGCTGCAAGCCCCAGCCCCCAGCCAAAAAACATGGTCGCGCTCATCAGCGGGGCGAATTTGCCCTTACCGAATAGCCGCAGAAGGTCACCCTTATCGGTGGCATAAGGCATGGCAGAGTAGGCGTAGCCGCTGATTTGGGCAGCCTTTTCATGGATGGACACAATGCCACCAGCCCGAGATACAATAACAATAAACACCATAGCCAAGCCTACCGACAGCGCAATCAGATTAAAAGCGTCGGTTTTAGCCACGGTGTGATAACCCCCGAAGGTGGCATAAAGGACGAACAGATAGATGAGCAGTATTGCAAAGACGTAAGGAATATCAAACAGCGTGGATGCAACGAGTCCAAAGCCGCGTATCTGAATAACAAGATAAAAAACATAAACACTGATCATAATGACTGCAAACAGCACCTGCAACGCTTTTGAACCGAACCGCTTGCGGAAAAATTCCGGTATGGTCAGAATATCGTTTTGATACAGCCTGTCGCTGATCAGCGCCAGCAAAACCGCGCCCGCAAACCACGGGATTACCGAGTATATCAGTGCCGCATAGCCGCTTTCAAACACGCTGCCTGTAAAGCCCAAAATAGTGGCGGCCGACACCCATGTGCCACAAAAAGTGAACACGCAGCTGCTGAGGCTCAGTTGGCGGCCGCCTAGAAAAAACTGTTCTTTTGTGTTGCCCTTTCTAAAACTGTTTTTACCGATTGCCAGTAAAATAGTGGAATAAATGCAAAAGTAGATCAGATAAATCACAATTTTATTCATCCTGCCGCCTCCTGCATTTCAAAGGTGATTGTGATAGCCGTGCCCTTGCCCCATGCGCTCTCAATGTCAAAGCTGCCGCCGTTTTGCCGCAGCAGCCGACGCACGATTGAAAGACCAAGGCCGCGCCCCGTTGCCGCATTCACCCGGCCGGAGGATAAAACGCTTCTAAGCGCCTGCTCGGTCATGCCCACACCATTATCTACCACTGTGAGCACCACGCCGTTTTCCATCCGCCGGGCTGAAATCGTAACGTCGCCGCCGTTTGCCACAGCGCGAAAGCTGTTATTAATCAAGTTTATTAATACCTGCTTGATCTGGCTTTCGTCGGCATAAAGCATTAGATCCGGCTCGGCAGAAAAGCGAAGTATAATACGGCTATTTTCAGCCACCTTGGTATATAGCAGCGTTATTTCATCAAACAGCTTTCCCACTGGAAACAGCGCCTTGTGACTGGTGCGCTCACGGGCCAAGTTCAGCAAATTTTCAATCAAAAGGTTGATTCGGTCAACCTCGCCGACCATGCTAGCGCAAAGCGCACGGTCTTTTTCGCCCTCAAGCCGCTTTGAAATCACCTGAATACTGGCGCGCACCCCCGCGAGTGGATTGCGTATCTCATGTGCGAGATCTGCCGCCACCTTACCGGTGTAGGCCAGTTTTTCACTTTCGCTGAATTTTTCTTCCATCATCTTTTTATAGGTGATATCGTCGATGGTACATAACGCGCCCCAGACAAAGCCATTAGCGTCGGTCAACCGCCAGATGCCGATTTCAAGATCAAAAAAACGTCCGCTGGGGTCCTGTGCGCGGATGGGGTCGATAACTGGTCGGCTGCTGTCAATCAATCGGCGCAACACCTCCAGCAGCGGCTCGTCACCGCAGCAAAGGCCGTCGGCTGACAGCATACCGGCCGCTTTTGAATTGATGAAAAGCTGATCCCCCTGCGCATTATAAGCCACAACGCCCAGCGGCAAGTTTTCGACAATTGCCTCGTTGAGTATTTTAACACGCACAATTTCGCCGGTGTAACGGCGGATATCTGACAGCATACTTTCAAACGAGGTTGCCAGTCTACCAATCTCATCGCGGCGCTGGCGGTAATCGTCAGCAAGGTGCTGCCCCGCTGTCAGGCCAGGATCACGGCTGATACGCTCGCACGCCTCGCTTAACCGCCGAATGGGGTCGGAGATATTATAAGCGATAAAAATACCGGCCTGCACCGTGATGATCAATAGCGCAATGGTGGCGATAATCATATAGCGCTGGTTCTCAATCAGCTCATCGTAGAACTCGGCGCGGTCTAAGATATAGCACAGCGTCCAGTGATAACGGTTATTCACGCGTGAGAGCAGCACCCATTCTTCACGCATCTGCGCGCGGTCGCTGCCTTCTAACAAAGGCGTGCCGTTCTCGTCATAGATAAAAAAACCTTTATCAGCACGGGCAGCGCAAGTGCGCAAGATCGACTCGCGACTTGAAGCGATGCCGTAGTGCTCAATCTCGCTTGTCACGCTTTCAAGCAGAAGGCGCGCATTTAGATATTCCTTTTCAAGCTGTGCGCGATAGCCGTTATAAAACAGAATACCACCAAAGGTGCCGGTGAATAAAAAACTGATGATCAAAAACGGAATCAAAATTTTGTTCTCAATATCTAGCTTGATCTTTATTAATCTCATCAATGCTTCTCCTCAGATCAAAGCCATCTGCCGTCCGCTTTCCTAAAAGAGCGCTGTTTTAAATTTGCCAACTGGCTCCGTTCATTCGATAAAGGTTAGCAGCAAGCTGATAAGTTGCGGGAACACCGCCATAACGCCCACCAGACGGCAAATCTGAATGGCAATCAGGTCAGGGCTGTTTACACCTAGATCGGCTGAAATAAGCGCCATTTCTGTCGCACCCGCCGGAGAAACACACAGCATTGCCTCCAGCCGTGGCATTTTAAAGCAGCGGTGCAGCAGCCACCCCACCACCACACAATTAACAAAATAGCCTACAATAAGTATAGCCGCAGGCAGCAGCAAATAACGAATTTCAACGACATCATTATAGGTCATTTGACTGCCGATGCAGCAACCCGAAAGCACCTGTGCCACTCGGCGGCACCACAGCGGCAGATAGGCTTTGCTATACAGCATTTTAAAACCAATCGTCACCAGCATCGAAAAAATCAGCGTGCCCGCAGGCACCCCGAGCCATTTGCCCAAAAAGCCACCAGCTGCGGAGGCCGCCAGGGTCAATATCAACGCTATCGGTGCATGAGCCTGCTTCGCCGCAGATTTTGGCGCAACAATTTCACTTGGGGTTTGTTGGTCGCCATGCTTTTCACGTTTTTCCACCATGCGATCAACCGCTACAATTAATAGTGGCAGCGCGCCTAGTCCAAACACCATGCGCACGAATTGCAACACCGCCACCTTGGCCGCGTCCGCGCCCATATCCATGGCGATGAGCGGCGTATCACTGATGCCGCCCGGCAGTGCGCATAACAGCGAGGTTAAAAGATCCAGCGGCGACAGTAGATGAATCAGCAGCCCTGAAATAACGTTCAGCATAAAAAACGTGATCATAACTACCAAATAAGGTCCTATGATGCGGGGCAGATGCAAAATATCGCTCTTACTGATGGTCGAGCCGATATAAGCACCGGTGATAATCTGCGCAGCGACTTTAGCGGACATGGGCATCAGCGCATACGGCGTAGCGACACTCAGCGCCGATACAGCGAAAATAGCACCCACAAGCATGCCTGCGGGTACTTTGAGTTTGAAAAATATAAATCCGCCCAGCGTGCCGACAAGAAGCGTAAACAAAAGCATAAGTGTCAAAGTCAACCAACCCCCGATGCATATAACAAATTACATTTCCCATACTAACCGATTTTTAGTCAATATGCAACGGATAACCCGACTATTTGCCGCGTTTTAACGCGATGCCAATCAACGTGAACACAATAAACACCATCAAATTGGTTATGACAACACTGGCTCCGGCCGGGGTGTTAAAAACAAAGGAGACCATAATACCGATGCAGAAGCTAAACACTGAAACGATAGACGCACAGATGACGACCCCCTTAAAGCTGAAAAACAACCGCATGGCCGAAAGCGCTGGAAAAATAACAAGGCTGGAGATGAGCAGCGCACCCATCATACGCATGCCGACCACCACCGTTACGGCAGTGAGCATGGCAAGCAGCGTATTATAAGCACCCACCTGTACGCCTGTCGCACGCCCGAACGCTTCGTCAAAGGTGACGGCGAAAATTCGGTGGTAGCAAAAGATATAGAGCGAGAGCACCACAAACGACAGCACAGCGGCAAAAACAACATCGCCGCGGCTCATGGCTAACACACTGCCAAAAAGATAGCCGTGAATATCAGCGTTAATGCCGGAAGAAAGCGAGGCCGCCATAACGCCTACTGCCAGTGCCGAAGAGGAAATCATGGCAATGGCAGCGTCGCCACGCATGGAGCCTTCTGCGCTGATGCGAAGCAGCAAAAATGCTGACAGCATCACAACCGGCACCGCTACCGCCAGCGGCGCTATATTAAACGCCATGGCAATAGCTACTGCGCCAAAGCCTACATGCGAAAGCCCGTCGCCAATCATGGAGTAGCGCTTAAGCACGAGGCTGACCCCCAGCAGTGCCAGACACAGCGACACCAGAATGCCTACCATTATTGCGCGCGCCATAAAACCGTATGAAAACATTGTTCTAATCAAATTAAGCATTCCGCGGTTCCTCCTAAAATATCGGGCGGGGCAACGTCCCGTCTAAAAACGCTCTAGGCGCAATGTTACTCATCTGCCTTGCCTCCCAGCAGGCGGTGTGCCGCATCGCTTTTATAATAATCCTCTGCCGGGCCGAAATAGGCGCAGCGACTATCCATATGCAGAATTTTGCCTGCCCGGCGCGCCGCCTGCAAATCGTGCAGCACCATTAAAATAGTCACGCCATGTTGTTTATTGAGGTGATTGATAATGGAATAAAGCTCGGCCCCTGCCGCCGGATCAAGCGCCGCCGCAGGCTCGTCAAGCAGCAACAGCTTGTCGGTGGCGCAAAGCGCCCGTGCCAGTAGCACACGCTGACGCTGCCCGCCCGAAAGCGCCCTGAACGACCGTTTTTTTAGATCCAGCGCCCCTAACTGAGAAAGCGCCTTTTCAGCGCGTGCTTTCTCGTTTGCAGAATAAAATGGGCTATATCCGCTGGCGCCAAGGCAGCCTGAAAGCACCACCTCCCACACCGATGCGGGAAAGTCGCGCTGTGCCATCGACTGTTGCGGCAGATAACCAATCTCGCGCGAGGTGACGCCATTCATTATAATTTCACCCGAGCGCGGCTGCTGTAAACCCAAAAGTGCCTTGACCAGCGTCGATTTGCCCGAGCCGTTCTCCCCGACAATGCAGATATAGTCCCCAGCCTCAACCGAGAACGAAAGATTCTCTACAGCGATATGCGCACCGTAGCTCATGGTTAAATTTTTGCATTCTATCATTGGCACAGTTCAGTCATCCCCTTGTGCATCCTCGGCAGGTTTTTGCTTGTTATCATTTCGGTTATCCTCCTGTTGCGCCCGACGTTTATCGGCGCATTGCGCGCAGCAGCCCACCAGCATAATCTGGGCAGCATCCAGCTCAAAGCCGTGCTCGCGATAAACATGCTCGGGCAACTTATCAAGATATTCGCATTTAAGGTGGGTCAGCGCGCCGCAATACGCACATTTTAAGTGGTAATGCTGCGGCAGAGGCCCGGGCTGATATTCAAAGCAGGCGCTTTTCCCCTCGCCAAACTGATATTTTTTAACACTGCCCTGCTCTATCAGACGCTCTAAGCAACGATATACCGTCGCCTTCCCCACCGGCCTGCCATAGCGCTCTAAAAGCGTTGCAATCTCTTCGGCGGTAAAATGCTCCCCGCTGTGCGCCTTTAACAGCTCTAAGATCACGGCACGCTGCCGTGTTTTATAGCCCTCAGCCATCATGCAAGCCTCCCATCCGTAAATGTGTATTAAATGAATTTGAGTCTCGTTTTCATATTTTATGCCGCATTGATAAAAAAGTCAAGAAAAGTTGCTATTTTGTGGCAGCTTCTCACTATAAATCAGATTATCTTGACAGGTGCCACACAGCTCAGATAAAAACGAAAAGCGCACAGCGATTTCTTCCGCTCTGCGCTTATACTTATTATAATAAACGATCATAAAATAGTGGAATTTACTCTCTGGCATTTCTTTATTGCAAATA
>DATMYZ010000232.1:0-2293 GCA_035560675.1 Clostridia bacterium | reverse complement strand
ACAGTACATTATGGCCCTGGATGCAGGCACCACCAGCTCTCGTTGCATTCTCTTCAATGAGAAGGGTGAAATGATCAGTGTAGCCCAAAAAGAATTCACACAGTATTTTCCCAAGCCCGGCTGGGTCGAACATGATGCCATGGAGATATGGTCCACGCAGATCGGCGTAGCGCAGGAGGCCATGCATAAAATTAACGCGTCTGCTGGAGACATTGCGGCAATTGGCATCACGAACCAGCGCGAAACCACCGTTGTCTGGGACAAACACACTGGCGAACCGGTTTATCACGCAATTGTGTGGCAGTGCCGCCGAACCTCTGAATATTGTGACAGCCTGAAAGAAAAGGGTCTGATCGACAGCTTCCGGCAGAAAACCGGCCTGGTAATCGACGCCTATTTCTCTGGCACGAAGTTGAAATGGATTCTCGACAATGTCCCCGGCGCCCGTGAAAAAGCCGAAGCGGGCGACCTGCTGTTCGGAACTGTGGACACCTGGCTGATCTGGAAGCTAACCAAGGGCAAGGTACATGTCACCGATTATTCCAACGCTTCCCGCACGCTGCTGTTTAATATTCAGGAGCTCAAGTGGGATGAGGAAATTTTGAAGGAACTCGATATTCCCGCATCAATGCTGCCGGAAGCAAAACCCTCCAGCTGCATCTACGGAGAGACAGAAGCAACCTTGTTTGGAAGCCCCATCCCAATTGCGGGGGCTGCGGGCGACCAGCAGGCCGCGCTTTTCGGTCAGACCTGCTTTAACGCGGGCGAGGCAAAGAACACATATGGCACCGGCTGCTTCCTGCTGATGAACACAGGCGAAACACCCGTTTATTCCAAGAACGGTTTGGTCACCACCATTGCGTGGGGGCTGGACGGAAAAGTGAACTACGCACTGGAAGGCTCTATCTTTGTGGCAGGGGCTGCTATCCAGTGGCTGCGCGATCAGATGAAGCTGCTCGACAGCGCGCCGGATTCAGAATATATGGCAACGAAAGTAAAAGACACAAATGGCGCGTATATTGTCCCGGCCTTTACGGGTCTTGGCGCACCTTATTGGGATCAGTATGCCAGAGGCGCCATTGTCGGGTTGACCAGAGGCGTGAACAAATATCATATTATCCGCGCAACCGTGGAATCGCTGGCTTATCAGACCCACGACGTACTCAAGGCGATGCAGCAGGATTCAGGCATTACGCTCAATGCGCTCAAGGTTGATGGCGGCGCCTGCGCTAACAACTTTATGATGCAGTTCCAGGCAGATATCATCAACGCGCCGGTACATCGCCCTGTGTGCGTCGAAACAACGGCAATGGGCGCGGCTTATCTGGCCGGGCTCGCAGTAAAGTACTGGGCAAGCAAAGAGGATGTTATTAAAAACTGGCAGATTTCTCAGATTTTCAAGCCCTCGCTTGATGATGAAGAACGCACCAAGCTGATTGCGGGCTGGAGCAAGGCGGTCAAGTGCGCAATGGGCTGGGCAAAAAATTAGCCCGGCAAACCACATATATTAAGAATTGAGGTGTAATCGCATGCTGCCATTTATTGCGGAATTCATTGGAACAACTATTCTGATTATTCTCGGTGACGGTGTTGTTGCCAACGTTTCACTCACGAAGTCTGGTATGAAGGGTGCCGGTTCCATTCAAATTACCTTTGCCTGGGGCCTTGCCGTCCTGCTGCCTGCGTTTATTTTTGGGGCAGCGTCCGGCGCGCATTTTAATCCGGCGGTTACCATTGCGATGGCCTTAAGCGGTGGCCTTGCATGGGGCTTAGTACCGGGATACATCATTGCTCAGATGTTGGGCGGCTTCTGCGGCGGCATCATCGTTTACCTGCTCTTTAAAGATCATTTTGACGCGACAGAAAACCCCGGAACCGTCCTCGGTTGCTTCGCGACCAGCCCGTCCATTCCGAACGCTCCCCGAAACTTCCTCTCTGAAATGATAGGGACCTTTGTGTTGGTGTTTGCTATTCTAGGTATAGGAAATGTTACGGGTGCAGGCTCTGTTGGTTTAAATTATCTGCTCGTTTTCGGCATCATCGTATCGGTTGGTATGTCCCTTGGCGGTTTGACTGGTTATGCCATTAACCCGGCCCGTGACCTCGGCCCTCGCCTTGCACACGCCGTATTGCCTATTAAAAATAAGGGTGACTCGAATTTCAGCTACGGCTTGGTTGTTCCAGTCTTTGGCCCGATTGCCGGCGGAATTCTCGCGGTTTTCCTGTTTAACGCTATCCCCTGGTAAACCCACGCAGTTTTAAATGCAGGGGCAAACATCGTCCTGTATGCCCC
>DATMYZ010000231.1:0-2506 GCA_035560675.1 Clostridia bacterium | reverse complement strand
TTTTAATTCCATAAAAAATAAGCCTCCCTAGCATGATTACACACACACTAAAGAGGCTCAATTATGACAATCAAATTGCAATCTATTAGCTCAAATATTTCACTTTCACAGCTATCGTAGTCAAGGGATAGATGCCATAGTTAAGAACAGTTTCCACAATTCAAACCATTACAAAACTAGCTTCAGCTCTCATTGGAATACTATTCCTCTTCCTCTTCCTCAGGCATATCCCAGTTGTGATAGACCGCTTGAACATCGTCATTCTCTTCAAGGAGATCAATGAGCCTCTGCATTTTCACCTGCATGTCCGGATCATCTATCTTGGTGTAGGTATTGGGTACATACTCTACCTCAGCAGAAGCAAAGACATAGCCCAACGCCTCAAGCGCCATGCGCACATTGCGCAGCTCATGCGGATCGGTGGCAATTTCAATGCCCTCTTCCTCGAACTTGATGTCCAGCACGCCGTCAAGCATAGCGTCTTCGTAGACTTCATCCTCAGAGATTTTGCCGTCGGCGTTCTCAATTGCTATAATGCCCTTTTGTTCAAATAAGAACGAGACACTGCCGTTCTGACCAAGATTTCCGCCGCACTTGTCAAAATAGTGGCGCAGATCACCCGCTGTACGATTGCGATTATCGGTAAGCGCTTCTACTATAACGGCGATACCGCAAGGGCCGTAGCCCTCGTATGTGATATCCTCATAGTTACTCTTGTCACCGTCACCCATGCATTTTTTGATCAGGCGCTCAATGTTGTCATTGGGGACATTGTTAGCCTTAGCCTTCGCGATCAGGTCACGGAGCTTGCCGTTAACCGAAGGATCGCCTCCGCCCTCGCGCACAGCCACAGCAATTTCACGGCCGATTTTAGTGAAAATGTTGGCGCGTTTAGAATCGGTTGCTTCTTTCTTACGCTTTATAGTACTCCATTTTGAATGTCCCGACATAAATAATCCCTCAAATCTCAGTATTATTGATATTATTATACCAAAAACAACAGACTTAGAAAAGCCCAAAACAAGATTTTCCTGTTTGCGCCTGCGCTCCAGTGTTTTAAGTGGCTGGCTGACGCAACTCGAGTTTCTTGCGCCATGCATTGGATTTTAAACGTACAATCGACGCCACTCCACGTACCAGCTCATCGACCGCTTTTGCAGCCCAGATACCTGCCAGACCAAAGCCGAGATGTACCCCTAGCAGATACCCGCCCATCACCGCAATTACCCAACCGCAGCTGGCACCGATCACAACCGGAAACACCACATCACCCGCCGCCACAAGGGTGCGCATCAGCACAATATTTATCGCGCGTCCCACTTCTAAAAAGAACTCAATAAAGATGATGGTTCTGCCTAGCTCAAGGATATAGGGATCACGCGTAAAAATTGAAAAGAATGCGTCGCTAAAGATATAAATAACTCCTGTAAGCCCCACCGATACCCCGATAGAAATAATAGTCGTCCGCATGATACGGTTGTTCACACGGTCATACTGCCTGCCCCCAATCAGATAGCCCACCAATATCTGTGTCGCCTGCGCCAGCGCAATGACATAAATGTATTCAATTTGTGAGAGAATATTACAATAAACCCTAGTCGCAATGACCACGGTTCCGAAGCTGTTGACAAACCGGAGAATAAACAGCTCTGAGAGGCTGTAGGATGCCTCCTGTGCGCCGGAGGGCAGCCCTATGCCAAGCAGTTGGCGCAGTACATCAAACGGGAAGGGACGCAGATAAGCGTGCGATAGACGAACTCCGATTCGCTTACGGAATACTCGATAGATTAGCACAATTCCCAACATCTTGCTGATATTGGTGGAAAATGCCGCGCCCACAATACCCAGTCTGGGTGCACCCATCAGCCCATTGATCAAAATAGCGTTGCCGATGATGTTGGCCACGTTCATAATAACTGAAACAAACATCACCTCTTTAACCAGACCGTGGCTACGCAAGATTGCAGCAAAGTTTGCATATAGCCCCTGAACCACGATAAACGCTCCTACAACCGCAAGGTAAGCGTTTGCTTCGCCCATAATCTCGGCTGGCACGCTCAGCGCTTCAAAGAGCTGTCTGCGCAGTCCCACCGCTATAGCCGTTGCAAGCACGCCGAACGCAATAATAACCATTAGAGATACATTGCAGATCACCGCCATCCGGCGCGTATCCTTTGCCCCCAGCGCCCGGCTGATTAAAATAGAGGTTGCGGCACTCATCACATTTAAAAAGATAATGATAATGCCCATCATCTGATTGCCATTGCCAATAGCCGCTACAGAGTTTTGAGAATATTGGCTGATCATGATCTGATCGATGTTGCCTACCAACAATTGCAGCAACAATTCTACAAAAATAGGCAGCGACATCTTAAAAACAAGCCGGGACGAATCGCTGAATTCGATATGCGGCATAACAGTTCCTTTCAGGCAGACCTAAAGCCAACAGTTAATAAAGATTTCCAAGCACTCAGCTTGCATTGCTAAGGGCAGCTCCTTCCAAAAC
>DATMYZ010000230.1:0-3022 GCA_035560675.1 Clostridia bacterium | reverse complement strand
GAGACATACCGACTGCCTTTTTAAAAATGCTGCTAAAATAAGCAATATCCTTATATCCAACCTTTTCGGTCACCTCGTAAACTCTGTTCCGGCAGTCGCGCAACATTTGCATGGCGGCGTGCAGGCGATAATTCGTTATGTAAGACGAAACGGTGAAAGCCGTTTCTTTCTTAAAAATATGGTTAAGGTGACTGCTGCTGATTTTAAGCCAATCTGCAATACTGCCGGCACTTATTTCAGGGTCGCAATAGTTTTGTGCAATAAAATTCAGCGCTTGCATGACATATTTGCTTTTAGCCGTTTCTGAAACCTTGCGAACGCAATGAGAAGGTTCATATTCCGCCGCTATGCCGCTTTCGTTAGACATCACCTTTTTAATTGCCTGTTCAAGATCGCCATCGTGGAAAGGCTTTAGCAGATAGTCTGCGGCACCAAGCTTAATGGCCGACTGTGCGTAAGAAAAGCTGCCGTAAGCTGTCAGAATAATAACGTGTGCCATATTACCTCGCTCTCGAAGTAAGCGAACCATCTCGATGCCATCCATCTTGGGCATTTTAATATCGGTTATGATAATATCTGGGTTAAACCGCTCAATCTCTTTGATACCGTCCTCACCATTAGTCGCCTCCCCGACGATCGCACAGCCTAAAGTGGCCCAGTCAACGGCCAGCACAATACCGCGCCTAACCAGTTCTTCATCTTCTACAACGACTATTTTTAGCATAGACATCCTCACTTTCACACAATTGGGATGATCATCCGTATGGAAGTGCCTTTGGTATTCATCTGCATCAGTTTTAGTCCGCGGTCTTCGCCATAGTTCAACCTGAGTATAGCGTCAATATTGTAAAGTCCAAGGTGACTTTTGGCAGGTGCCTCACGTGAGAGAAAGCGCTCAATGCTCTCTTGGGACATACCGCATCCGTCATCCGTAACGGTAATGATCAAATCAGAAACAATCCGTTGCGCCGTCACAAGAATATGCCCACCAGAGTACTCTTCAAAGCCGTGAATAATGGCGTTTTCCACCAACGGCTGTAACATCAACTTTGGCATCTGAATCGTTCTTATCTCGTCGCTAATGTCTATTTTAAAATAGAACTTATCTTTAAAGCGGATTTTTTGAATCTCGACGTATCGCTCAAGCAACTTCAATTCTTCATCAAGAGTCACAAATTCTTTACTGGATATGCTCTGGCGCAGCACATCGGCCAGATCAGTTGCAATCGTCGCTATTTCAGGAATCGCATTGATCTTCCCCATCCATTTGATCGTGTCGAGCGTATTGTATAAAAAATGGGGATTAAGCTGCGCCTGCATCATTCTGACGCGAGCATCGTTGAGTTGTTTTTGGCGACTAAGCGACTCTTCAAGATGTCCTTTAAGCCGCTTGACCATGTGATTAAACCGGCCCGCCAGCTGCCCCAGTTCATCAGTGCGGTCGTTTTGGATACGCACATCCAGATTACCGTTCTCAACCTCTGACATCGCGTCGTTGAGCGCCTTAACAGGTTGAAAAAACTGGTCGCTCATGTGCGCTGCAAAGACAATGCACATAAAAACAGACAATACCGCCATGACACCCGCAATAAAAAAAAGGCTAGTCAATGTTTTGCCTGCCAAGGGCTTTAGTTGCTGCATCAACATAAAGCAACCTGACCGCTCATTCTGTTTAACCTGATAGATGTAATCGTTGCTCGGATCAGAAAGTGGTAAACTGTCTAAAACCTGCTGGCGCAACATGGGCAGCAGCTGATCGCCCAGAGCGCTTTGTGAGCTGTAGACAGGCTGCCACAGGCTGTCTAATATGGCAATGTTGCCTGTCTGCCCATATTTGCCGTTGAGTAACCGTTCGAAGTTCTGGTCGCGCATGGACATGACGACATAACCCAATATGTCGCCCCTGTTTGTTATTGGAACTGCCGCGCGCAGCAGTTCTGGACTACCGTTTTGGCTGTCATGATAGACGCTTCTGTAAACGATGCTACCCTGAGTTTTAGCCGCATAAAGGATTCCCCAATCCGTCGGCAAAAAAGCGCTAACAGCGCTCATGGCAGTGGAATAAAGCCGTGTGCCATCGGTGTTATAAACCGAAAATTCCGCGTCGCTGCGCAGTTGGGCACAGGTGCTGTAAAGCGCCCCGTATATATCCTGCGACGACACGGTCAAGCTGCCTTCTAGCTTATCAATTACAATGGGGTTTCCGCTAAGCGCAGTTATAACCTGCTCACAGGAAGCAAAAAGCCCGTCAGCGTCTTCCGTTATGGCGGCTATATGTAACGTCGCAGATTCCTGCACGTCGCCAATCAGCATTATTTTAAAAACGCTCAGCATTAAGAAGGTGCAAACAAGCAGCGGCACAATGCCAATTAGAAGAAATCCATAAAGCAGTTTCGTGCGAAACGAGATGTTAAGCGGTTTTTTCATGTCGACACTCCCTTAAAAAGCGCCGCCCAACTTTGGTTGAATGCTCCTTTTTGTGCGCTTGCCCATTCAATATCATAATCTATAGCTTTTATTTTATCTTCCGCAATCATATCGTACCGCATATCGATATCCGACTGAACCGATCGTCGAAAATGCTTTTCGGTTATCATCTGCTGAACCTCGCGGCTGCTGACAAAATCTAAAAACTGTCTGGCGTTCGCCACATGAACGGCATCTTTGACAATGGCGCTGCCATCAGGTACGGCACTGGTACCTTCTCGGGGGTATACAATCGCAATATCAGCCCCCTCCTCTATGCGCTTTAAGGCGATTTCTTCCAGCGAAATCCCAAGATACATACTGCCGTTTTCGACGGCTTCTATGACATCCCCAGATTTAGGCAGCAGCTTGTTTTGCAAGTTAGCGACAAACCGCTCTGTGATAGTCGGATCTTCCCCACCAAGACATTGTATCATGGTCATGATGCCAGTATAGCCTGAGCCGGATGTATTCGGATCCGCAAAAGCAATTTTCCCCCGCCATTGCTCCAGCAACAGGTCCCCCCAGCCGGTCACCTCGTTATGCGATACCAGCT
>DATMYZ010000229.1:0-3532 GCA_035560675.1 Clostridia bacterium | reverse complement strand
GCGCAGAGCACAGCCTGTTTTATGCAATCTTTTTCAAAAAGCAGCATAACCTTGATGGGTGCATAGGAGTATGGCATACATTGCCCCCACTGTGACCAGCAAAGTCAAGCAGCCGCGAGAGCGAGAGCGCATATATGCGAGCGGCCTAGACAGCATCCCACACGTGTTTTATCATATAGAAAGTGCAGGTGGGGCCGTTCATATAGTATTAGTCCTCATGAGCGGTGTCGACCAAGGCGTTAGGATCGGCCGGAGCAGCCTTTTTGTTAATGATTTTCATTAGTACGGGGCTGAACAGTGCTATGATAACCAAAATGGCCAGAGCGATAGAGATGGGGCGAGTCAAAAAGTAGCTGAATATACCTGTGCGTTTGGTGATAACCAGCGACTGACGGAAGTTTGTTTCGGCGATAGGCCCAAGAATCATAGCAAGCACCACAGGGGCGGTGGCATAACCATATTTGCGCATGAAATAGCCAAGCAGGCCAAAGATCAACATAACAAAAACATCGAAAATGCTTTGGCGTACGGCATAGGAACCCACGGTGGAAAGCGCAATGATGATCGGGGCCAAAATGGTCATTTTAACGACGGAAATTTTGACGACCTGCTTGCAAATCAGCAGACCAAAGACACCCATCAGAACGTTGGCCAAAGCAAAGGCGAGAATGATGCAATAGACCACCGGGCCGGTAACAGGGTCTGAAAACAGTTTGTAACCGGGGCTTAGGCCTTTAATCATCAGGCCGCCCAGCATGATGGCCGCCACGCCTGACCCAGGGATGCCCAGCGTGAGTAGCGGAATCAGAGCACCGCCAGTCACGGCATTGTTGGCCGTCTCAGAAGCCGCAATACCTATCAGAGACCCGTGTCCGAACTCTTCGGGATGCTTAGAGGAGTTTTTTGCGGTGTTATAAGAGATCCAAGAGCCGATGTCGCCTCCGGCACCCGGCAATATGCCTACCAGAATACCGATGATAGAACTCTGGGCAATGGTAGGGATCAGCGGTTTGAATTCTGTCCAGGAGAGCAGCGGGCTGCCCGCAAGGTTTTTGGCGTTGGCATCCAGAATGGTCTGTTTACCTTTTACAACATCTTCGATTGAGAACATGACCTGGCTCAGCGAGAACAGGCCGATCATCGCAGGCACTAGCTGAACGCCTGCCTGAAGCTCTAAAATGCCAAAGCAGTAGCGGGGCGCCGAGCTCTGAATATCCAGACCGATGCAGCCGATGATCAGGCCCAAACAGCCGGATAGAAGCCCCTTCATCATATTGTCGCCAGCCAGAGAACCGATAATGGTAAGTCCAAACACACCTATCAAAAAGTATTCCAGACTGCTGAACTTTAAGGCGATCTGCGAAAGGGCCGGGGCGATCAACAATAGCGCGATAGCAGAAAGCGTACCACCAATCATGGAGCAAATAGTGGAGGTACCGATGGCCTTGAGGCCTTTTCCCTGTTTAGTCAGCGCAAATCCGTCGGCCGCCGTAGCTGCCGAAGCAGGTGTGCCGGGCGTATGAAGCAGACAAGCGGTGATGGAACCGCCATAAATAGCCGAGGTATAAACCACTGCCAGCAGCGTAATGCCGGCCTCTCCGCTCATGCTGAAGGTAACTGGAATCAGCAGTGCTACTGCCATGGAGGCGGACAGACCGGGCATAGCGCCAATAAACATGCCGCCCAATGTACCTGTAATCAATGCGAAAATGACATCAAAGTGTGTAAGCAATTGCAGACCTTTTACGATCATATCTCCACCCCCTTATCTGATAAGCGGCACCTTCAGTACCACTATGAACAGCAAATAGATAAATGCTAGATAAACCACATCTATTGTTAGAACCAGCCAGAGCGGCTTTACCTTTTCGACTAGCATAAACACCAGAAGCATAATTGCCGTGGCAATAAAATAGTTGAGAAAGTTAAAAAGCAAACAGTATAGCACCACACCCAAAAACATGAGCACAGGCACCTTGATCTCATCAACGGATGTATACCCCTCGCTGAAAGAATTCTTATGCAGCTGGCTCACACTGCGCACCAACAAAGCCGTGTTGCATGCGGTAGCCACGGCCAGAACCATATGAGGCATAACTGCTGACCCGCTCTTCATGGTTAAGGTCTGCCAGAAGCAGAACATGATAAACAGATAAATCAAAGCACAGACCAATATATCCTGCTTCGCCTTTTTGCACACAAGTAAGTCCCCCTCTTCTATACGTTGACCTTGCGGGAAGAGCGGCTTGAGGTGTTAACCCAAGCCGCTGCCACCATGTTAATTTCTCTTGCAACCAAGCAGTTAAACACCGTACACCTCGCGGGCAGTGTTCTGTATTTTAGTCAGATAATCGGCGTATGTCTGTCCATCTTTAAAATCAGTGGTGGTGTAGATGTTCATTAACTGCAGAACCATATCAGGGTCTTGAACAGCCTGCTTGACAGCGGTTCCCAGGGCGGCTTTGATGTCGTCCGGGACGTTTTTAAGCATCGCATAACCGCGGCTGGAGCAGCCGATAATCTGGTGACCGGTCAGTTCCTCATAAGTAGGCACATCGGGCAGGTTGGGGTCGCGCGCATCAGAAAAGACGCATAGAATCTTGTACTGGCCTTCGTTGTTAGCTGCTACCATCTCGGAGACATTGCCCATGACGTAATCGGTCGTGCCGTTGAGCAGGAGGGTAATATTGTCGCCAGACCCGCCTGAGGCAATGATGTCCACTTCCACACCCAAATCTTTCGCCATTAGCCGGTCGGCGGTGGCATCATCAGATGTAATGCCCAGACCAGAAGCGGAGGTAATCATTGAACCTTGCTTTTTCCAGAAGGCAGAAAAGCTCTCCCAGTCGGAATAACGGCTGTCGTCCTTGCGAATTGCCATGCAGTTGGAGTCAGTAACCTGATTGCAGATTAGCTCGAAGTCATTGTGGTCATATTTCATCGTGTTGTCTTTGTCGTATTTACCAGCGGTAACGTTGGGGCTGTTAATCAAAAAGAAGCTATAGCCATCAGCAGGTGTGTTTTCCATCATTTGATTCCACATGACCCAGCCGGAAGCACCTGTCACGTTTTCAACGGTGCAGGTGGTGCCCAAAATCTGGCCGACCTTTGCGGCTGTTAGGCGTGCCAAGGTATCAGAGCTGCCACCGGCAGAATAACCGCAGTACAGGACAATGTTTTTCTTACCGGGGTAAGCGTTTGTATTCGCTGTGCTGGAGGCTGCCGAAGATGCGGCGGGGGCAGTGCCCGTACTGGCTGGGGCGGAGGATGCGGAGCCGCCACAGGCGCTCATGGTCATAGCGATGGCCAGCGCCAATGCCACCATAGTAACAGATTTCCTTTTCATACTTGTTTTCTCCTTCTTTTTTATCTATCTTATTCGAGAGACTCTTTCCTGAGAGGCTCTTCTCAAATAAACAGGATAAGGCCTCAGACTTTGATGCTACTGACCAGAAAATATGCATTTTTTATTTTCAAGTGGTTTTACCTTGAGCAGCAATACTGGTGACGCAAAATATTGGGTGTATAAGAA
>DATMYZ010000228.1:0-2496 GCA_035560675.1 Clostridia bacterium | reverse complement strand
GTTGTAGCGGATTCCAGATATCCCCGTGATGGAAGATTTATCGAGGAACTGGGCTATTATGATCCCACCAAGGAGCCTTCGGTTGTTCAGATTGACGCCGAGAAGGCAAAGAAGTGGATCGCCAACGGCGCTCAGCCCACCGATACGGTGCGTGCGATCCTGAAGAAGAACGACGTGCTTTAATCATTGGAGGGCAGGATGGAACAGTTAATCAGCGTTATTGCCAAAGGTCTTGTCGATGACAAGGATGCGGTGGCCGTCACTGCCGATGCGCCCGCTGAAGACGGAACGGTGGTTTATCACCTGCATGTCGGGGCTGAGGACATGGGACGCGTAATCGGTAAGCAGGGGCGTATCGCCAAGGCGATCCGTACCGTGGTTCGCTCCGCTTGCGGCAGAACCGGTGAGAAAGCTATCGTCGAAATCGACTGAGTTCTTCCGGTTTTAAAAACGAAAAGGGAGTGTCCCCAAATGCATCCCGTGCATTTAGGGGCACTCCTTTTAACCATTGGCCAAATTGCAGTCGGTTGAGGAGAAAAGAGATGAAAAAAGAATTTCTTGAATGCGGCAAAATTATTACCACACACGGCGTAATTGGAGAAATCAAGGTTCAGCCGTGGTGCAACGCACCTGAAGAGCTTATTGCCATTGAAACACTCTATTTTGACGGCGGCAAAACCCCGCTGGAGGTGCAACGCGGTCGTGTTCATAAAAATATGGCACTCTTAAAGCTTAAGGGTGTGGATAGCGTTGAACAGGCTCAGATACTGCGGGGCAAGGTATTATGGGCGCGCCGCGACGACTTTCCGCTTGAAGAGGGCGAGCACTTTATTCAGGACCTCATCGGTATCGCTGTGGTGGACGCCGACGACGATCACACCTATGGCACCCTCTCGGATGTCAGCGAAACAGGGGCTAACGATGTTTATCACATCACGTTTCTGGATGGCAGTGTCCGGCTGGTGCCGGTTATTCCGCAAGTTGTCATTTCCACCGACATTGACGCCGGGGTGATGCGCATTCGTCCGCTCAAGGGGCTGTTTGACGATGAAGATTGAGATTGTGACGCTTTTTCCCGAGATGTGCGAGCGCGTGGTGGATGAGAGTATCATCGGGCGGGCGCGCCGCGCGGGCAAGCTGGATATTTCCTGCGTCAATATTCGCGATTATTCCGATGACCGCTTTCATCGCGTGGACGACACGCCCTACGGCGGCGGTATGGGTATGGTGCTCGAGGCCGAGCCGCTCGCGCGCTGCTGCGATGCGTGGGGCGAACGGCATAGTACCGAAGAAAAACCTTATGTCATTTATCTATCGCCCAAGGGCGTGGTGTTTAATCAGCAAAAGGCGATTGAATACGCCAAAAAGCCTGCGCTGTTGCTGGTGTGCGGTCACTATGAGGGCGTGGACGAGCGTTTTATAGAGGAATGCGTGGACGAGGAGCTCTCCGTCGGCGACTATGTGCTAACCGGGGGTGAACTGGCTGCCCTCATCGTCACCGATGCGGTTGGGCGCTTGTGCGATGGGGTACTTTCCGATGCGGAATGTTTTACTGAAGAAAGCCATTATAACGGGCTGTTAGAGTATTCGCAATACACCCGCCCGCCAGAATGGCGCGGTCGAGTGGTGCCGCCTGTATTACTGTCGGGGCACCACGCCAACATTGCGGGTTGGCGGCGGCTGCAGTCGCTGCGCCTCACCCAGGCGCGCCGCCCCGATTTATACGAAAAGGTCGAGTTGACCAAGCGGGATAGAAAGCTGCTAGAAAAGCACGCTAAAGAGGGAGAGTCTTGATGTATGACGGGAACTATTGTCAATGCGTCAGCCATTGCAGCGGGCGCATCAATTGGGTTGCTCTTTAAAAAGGGCTTGCCGCAACGCATTGAAGAAAATGCATTGAAGTTTGTAGGAATCGGTGTGGCAATACTGGGTCTGGAGGGCGTCCTCTGTGCAATGATGACCGCCGACACTGCCACGGGGCGACTTTCGTTTGAAGGCGGCATTCTGTTGGTGCTCAGTTTGGCTGTCGGCGGTATCATCGGCGAGTTTTTTTGCATCGAAGATAAGCTCAATGCGGGTGGTTTAACTATTGAAAAAAAACTTGGTGCGCAGGGCTTTGCTAAAGGTTTTGTGTCGGCCTCAATGCTGTTTTGCATCGGTGCAATGGCGATTGTCGGATCTATTTCCGACGGGCTCAACCATGACAGTAGCGTTCTGTTTCTCAAGGCGACGCTCGACGGCATTACCGCGATTGTGTTGGCGGCGGCACTTGGCTACGGCGTGCTGTTTTCAGCCATCGCGGTGTTGGCCTATCAAGGCCTCATTACGCTGTGTGCAGGGCTACTGGCACCGGCCTTAAACGGCACCGCACTGCTCGACCAAATCTGCATGGTGGGTTATTGCATCGTTTTGTTGATCGGCACTAACATGTTGGGATCGACAAAAGTTAAAACTGCTAATCTTTTGCCTGCAATGTTAGGCCCGGTAGTGTATAAT
>DATMYZ010000227.1:0-3307 GCA_035560675.1 Clostridia bacterium | reverse complement strand
CTCAGGTGACCAACTGGGTGAAGCTTAAATTTGCTGCCATGAATCTCAAAAAGCTAGCCAAATGGAAATGGGGGTCTTCTTTGTTCCGTTTCTCATACGCCCTTTTCTGGCTTAAATATAGCCAGAACCCGGTTTGCGCCGCTGCGTAATCCGGGTTCTTCGACAGACTGAGGGCGGCCTGCGTGACGCAGGTCGCCCTTTTATGTTTTTTACAGGAATTCTTTTGTCGCGATGATATCTACGGAAGAACCGCATACGCCGGGGAGCACGACATCCCCGATATGTACCGGTAAAGAAACCGTATGCGCGGCGATTTCGTTTAGACATTCGAAAATGCTGCTCTTATCGACCGGTTCAGAGGTTTTAACCGGCAGCGGCTGGCGACAGCCCCGCACCGGCATGAGCGCCGTCACCATTCTTTTTGGAGCGGTCAATTCCTCCTGCGCATACTTTCTTCCGACATTGCAGCTATACCCGCTAATTGAGGCGATCTCTCCATTTTCGATAATCGCTGAAATACGGCAGCCGAGCGGACAGCCAATACAAGTAATTTCTTTGACCATGTCATGACGCCTCCACTTTTACGGTGAGATCATCAGCCTCTGTAATCTGCCTGAGCGTATCAGGCGTCAGTCTCAGGCTGACCATTTCACCCGGGGTGAGGATGCGGCTGGTATTCCTGTAGATTTCTTTTTCGTCCGCCATCACACAGACCTTCGCGTTTTGAAAGACATTTTTGGGGCGGAACATGATTGTAATCGGCCGGTCGGTGCCACCTACATGAATTTTCTGCGGAACAGCACCTGACACACCGAACCCGCTGATGACCGGTATGGTTTTCTGGTTTTTATTAGGGATACCGGAAATATATCCCCATGCTTTTGCACCAGCTTTTTCGGCTTCTTCCGAAACAAAATCTACCAGATCATGCACATGCAAAACATTGCCGCAGGAAAAAACGCCCGTCACAGAGGTTTGCAGATTTTCATCTACCTCAGGTCCGCCGGTGGCTGCGCACAGGTCAATTCCGGCCATTCGGCTGAGCTCGTTTTCTGGAATCAATCCAACTGAAAGCAGCAGGGTATCGCAGGCATAATACTGTTCTGTGCCAGCAACCGGCAGCTTGGTTTGGGGGTCAACCTGCGCGATAGTGACACCCTCCAACCGTTCTCGCCCCGAAATATCCACGACCGTGTGATTTAAAAGGAGGGGAATTTCGTAGTCATCGAGGCACTGCACAATATTTCGCTTTAGACCTGAAGAAAACGGCAGCAGTTCAACGCAGGCGAGCACTTTTGCGCCCATGAACGTCATTCGTCTGGCCATGATCAGGCCGATGTCTCCGGAACCTAAAATGACAACGCGCTGTCCGGGCATAATGCCTTCCAGGTTCACGAACTTCTGAGCGGTTCCAGCCGTATAAATACCTGCGCACCGCCAGCCCGGAATAGCAAGCGCTCCACGGGGACGCTCTCGGCACCCCATAGCTAAAATAATTGCTTTTGCCTTAAAATGCTGTAACCCATTGCTGCGGTTGACGGCGGTTACCAGCTTTTCTTTTGTGACCTCAATCACCATTGTGCTGCATTGATAAGGTATGTGATCCGCAATTACCCGGTCGATATACTTTTGCGCATATTCGGGCCCGGTCAGCTCTTCGTGAAAGGTATGCAGCCCAAATCCATTGTGTATACATTGCCGGAGAATGCCGCCCAGCGTATCTTCACGTTCCAGAATCAGAATATTGCGACAGCCCTGCTCGTAAGCGGAAACAGCTGCAGCCAAACCGGCTGGTCCGCCGCCAATAATCAGCAGATCAACTTCACGCATGGCGGTGTTCCCCCCTCTCAAACAAATAGCTGTACAACAGCTTTGAATTTCCGCCAAACTTTGTGATCTCCAGCGACGACAGGTTTAGCTCCTCGCACAGAATCTGAACGGTTCTCGGTGTGCAGAAGCCCGCCTGACACCGTCCCATGCCGGCGCGTGTTCGCCGCTTGATGCCGTCAACCGTCCGCGCACCAACCGGCCTGCGGATAGCTTCACGAATTTCAGCCTCCGTCACCGTTTCACAACGGCATACCATTTTGGCGTAATCCGGGTTGGCGGCAATTGCCTTGGCGCGCTGAAGGTCATCCATCTCTCTAAATTTAGGAATTGCTTTACGGATAGGATTAAATTTTGTATTCTTTTCAGCGCCCAGCCGTTGGGCGACCAGATCGGCAAGGTCGAGCGCGATGGCGGGCGAGGAGGTCAGGCCGGGAGACTCAATGCCACCCGCGTTGAAGAACAGCGGTGCATCCGATGCTTCGCCCAGAACAAAATCATTTCTGTCACAGTGGGCGCGAATTCCTGAAAAGGTTGTAATGACGTCGCGCAGCGGAATTTGCTCCCATGTCATGCCGCCGAATTTCAGAGCTTTATAAAGACCTTCCGCTGTGGTGCGGCTGTCCGATTTGTCTTCGACATCCTCCGCGGTCGGGCCTATCAGAATTGTACCGTCAACGGTTGGGCTCACCAGAATACCTTTTCCGAGATTGGTTGGCAACTGAAAGACGGAGGCGTGGAACACGTCGGCATATTTTTTATCCAGAATATAATATTCTCCTCTGCGGGGCAGGATTTTGAAAGCATCTTCTGAAACCATGTGGTTGATGACGTCTGAATAGAGCCCCGCGCAGTTGATGATTGCTGCTGCCTCAAAAGATCCCGCCTTGCTTTGCACAATCCAGCAGCTATTGCCCCTTTTAATTCCGATAACTTCGGCGTTGCGGTAAAACTGCACGCCATTTTCTGCTGCATTTTCGGCGTTTGCAATCGTCAGCTCATAGGGGCAGACAATGCCGCCTGTTTCCACCAATAAAGCCGCGCAGGCATTTTGGCTCAGGCTGGGTTCCCGATTATGCAGTTCTTCGCTGCCAATGATGCTCAGCTTTGGAACCCCGTTGATTTCGCCCTGTGTTTTAAGTTCCTCCAGCTTGGGGAGTTCATCCTCTGAAAAGCAGACAACCAGCGAGGTGTTCCATTTGAGCGGCACATCCAGCTCAGTGCAAAGGGACTGAAACATCTGGTTGCCTAATACGTTATACTTTGCCTTAAGCGTATGCGGTTTCGCGTCGTAGCCGCCGTGCACAATCGCTGTATTCGCCTTGCTCTGCCCCTCGCAGATATCGGCGGCTTTTTCAAGCAGGGCAATTTTCAGGTCATACCTGGCTAGGCTTCTCGCAACAGAGCAGCCGATGACGCCGCCGCCGATTACAATGACATCCAGCATCTTCTTGAACACCACCTTTTGATACCCCATTCC
>DATMYZ010000226.1:0-5492 GCA_035560675.1 Clostridia bacterium | reverse complement strand
AAAGCGCAGGAGAGGGCGCAAAAACAGTCCGGTGGACTGTTTTTGCGTGGGAGAACCCCCGCAAGGGGTTTTCCCGATGCCGTTAAAAGCGGCATGATTTTGTGCAAATTGTCGAACCGCCGTGACTTTATCGACAGCCTGTGAGCAGGGTGCAGACATGATGTCTGCACCCTGCTCACAGGCCGTTTTGCGCGGCATAGAATTTTGTGTTAATCACTATAGTCCTGAACCTCTACGACAGTCAAGGTCTCAGGGTCACGGCTAAAAGCCTTTTATAATGATTACTGTCTGGGCACGTCTTTCAAACAGATTCGTGATCAAATAACCCTATATTCTTTTCTTCGCGCACCTTTATGGCGTGATAGAACATCCAGTTTAGCGGTGTTTCAACCCCGAGCTGTTTGCCAAGTGAGACGACCTTGCCAGCAAACATCTCCACCTCAGTTTTACGTCCAGCTTCCATGTCCAGCAGAGTGGAAGGCTTGTTGAAAAAGGTTATCCGCTTAATGTGCGCTTCTTGCCAGTCCATCTCTGCTTGCCCTAGCTCAATGCCCAGCTTATTGGCAAGACGAACAACTTCCCACATAGCCTCACGGCGTAACACATTGGCGTGCTCACTGATACGATAAGCCCCAAACGGAATGTCCAGAAGTGCGCAGGTCAGGTTCTCTCCCACATTGCACATGAACTTAAACCAAAGGCCCTTCATCATGTCCTCGTCAACCTCATAATGGATACCACAAGCGTCGAACAGTACGCTGATCTGCCGCACCCGGTCGGAAATCTGGCTGTTTTTGGCCTCGCCAAAATGTACCTTGCCCATCTTTGGGTCAAAATTAGCCACGCCGTCGTGCATATTGATCGACACACGCATATAGGAATACAACACATGCTCCCAGCCGTAGACTGCGGCAACGCGTTCTTCGCTGTCCACGCCATTCATTACGCAGAGAATCTGCGTGTGAGCACCAACCTGATTTTTGATATCGCTAATGGCCTGCTCAAGACCGGTATCTTTGACTGCCATAATCACCAAATCGGCCGGGTCGCCGGTCTTTTCGGGCGTTATGACAGTAAAACGGTGGATCGCACCGTTAATGGTCACCCCGTCAGCTTCCAGTCTGGCTTTGCGCGCACCACCAGCTAACACTCTAAAATCGCCCTTGGGCAAACCGGTCTCAAGCTTCGGCGCAAAAAACACGCCCATGGCACCTATGCCTATGAGAGTAATCTTTTTCATTTCCATTAGACTCCCGCTCCTTTGTTGAATAGATTGATGGCAAAGCGATTTTTTAAAACGCCTTATAAATTACCGCAGCGATTCTAAAATAGCCTACAGCCCCGTATAGCCGTTATGATTAAATGACGATTGATGCATTTATAATAGCATCATACCTAAAAGCTTTGCAATGCGTTTGTTAAAAACGCCACATATCAATGCCATGAACGAGCTATCGCCCGGGTTATGCCTATCATTTAGGGCCGACGGCTGGCTGCTATAAGCACCTGTGTCACCCTGTCGATATAATCTTCCAGCGCACTGGGCAGAAAAGTCTGCCTACGCTTAATAAGCCCCATGCGTATCTGCTGCCCACCCATGAGCGGCACGGCAAGCATCATATCCTCGTCTGGGTTTATAATACCGGTGCCCACGTTGTAGCCGTCGGTGTGGCGGATAAAATCATGCATGGTTCCCCGGTCGCTGACATAAATAGTGCGGGCGGCCACCTCATTCCCAAGGGAGCTCTCACTTAAACGTAGCGGAATATCGTCTTGACGATAGGTCAGACAGGGATAGTTGACAAGCTGCGTCATCGAAATTTCCGGCAATACCGCCAGCGGGTGCCCGCACCGTAAAAACACATGCTCGACGGTAGTTGCCAGCTCACGAAACTCTAGTTCCCGCTCGTGAAACACCCGCTCAAAATAGGGGGTCGTGCGGGAATTCAGAGATAAAAAGCCTAAAATACTGCGACTTTTGGCCACATCCTTCACCACGTCAGTCGATTTCCCCGCTCTAAATGAGACAACGTATTGTCCCCATTTTTCTAAAAAGGCAACGAGCGGCAAATCCATACAGCAAAAGTGCTGTGACGAGATAGAAACCTCCATGGCGCGGCAGACCCGGTTGCTACGGTCAAAGTGATAGGAGACCGACTCCGCCTGTTCAACCAGCATTTTAGCCATAAACAGCAGTTCCTCGCCTTCAGGGGTAAATTCCACTCCTTGATTGTCCCGGTTGAGAATCGTAATACCAAGTTCCTGCTCAAGCGCTCTGACCGACTTGCTGATGCTGGGTTGGGTTACATAAAGCGCCTCCGCCGCCCGACGGAGAGAATGCTAAGCTGCAATCTCGACAATATACCGACATTGCTGAAGAGTCATATTCTTCACCTCCCGTGATAGAAAAAAGTAATCGCGGCAGCACAAAAACCGTTATTTTACACGGCAAATGTCCTGTGTTAGAATAGATTTATTAAAAGCCAATATCTGCTGAGGAGGATTATTATGCCACAGCCCGTTGTTATTCGTCCCGCCGTACCAGGGGACGCCGAAGCGCTGCTGAAAATCTATGCGCCCTACGTCTTGAACACCGCTATTTCATTTGAATACACCGTACCGTCAGTGACGGAATTTTCTGACCGGATCCGCAACACACTTGCCCGTTACCCCTATCTGGTGGCACTGAACGGCGAAGAAATTGTGGGCTATGCCTATGCGTCAGCCTTTAAAAGCCGCGCCGCCTATGACCGGGCGGTAGAAACCAGCATCTATATCTCGCAGACCTGCCGTGGCGGCGGCATTGGCCGAACGCTTTATGAAAAGCTTGAGGCGGTGCTGCGCTGCCAGTGCATTTTGAACCTCAACGCCTGCATTGCCTTCCCCACAGGCGAGGACGCTTACCTGACCACCGACAGCCCCAAGTTCCATGAACGTCTGGGCTATCAAACGGTGGCGCATTTTCATCAGTGCGGCTTTAAGTTTAACACTTGGTACGATATGATCTGGATGGAAAAGCTGCTGGGCGAACACCCGGCAACGCCTTTGCCGGTGCGTCCGTTCTTGGAGGTCTGGCATGACTGTTTTGCGTAGAGTCTCACTGGCGTTATTTTGCTGCGCCCTGTGGGGCAGCGCCGTGCCGTTTACCAAAATCAGCATGGGGCTGTTTTCAATCGCACCGGACGCCTTTGCCAACCAAATTCTAATTGCGGGGCTGCGGTTTACTTTGGCAGGACTTGGCACCATCGTGGTTTTTTCGTTTAAGGCCGGCAAATTGTTGCTGCCGGATAAAAAAGGCTTTCGGGTTGCGCTTCTGCTGGCCATGTTCCAGACGGTTGGGCAATACACCTTTTATTACGTCGGTCTTTCTAACGCAAGCGGCGTTAATGCCAGTCTGGTACAAAGCGCCAATGTATTCATCGCTTTTCTGCTCTCTTGCTTTGTCTTTAAGCAAGAAATTTTTACCAGAATTAAGCTATTCGGGTGTCTGTTAGGCTTTTCAGGGATTTTGCTGATGTATGCCGGTAGCCTCAACGGGCATATACGCTTCTCGTTTATGGGTGAGGGGATGATTTTTCTCTCTGCTCTCTTTGCAGCTACTTCGGTATGCCTGTTAAAAAAGCTGTCATGCCAGTTTAGCCCACTTGTTTTAAGTGGCTACCAGTTCTTATTGGGCGGCCTGCTCATGCTTTTCGGCGGGTTCACCTGTGGCGGACATATTCCAACACCCCACACGGGCGGCTTTAGTATTTTGGTTTATCTGGCCTTTGTCTCAACAGCAGCCTATTCGCTGTGGGGCTACCTGCTCCGACACAATCCCGTTTCAAGTATCGCTATCTTCGGCTCTACAACCCCTGTGTTCGGCATACTGTTTTCTTGTGTTTTTCTAGGTGAATTCAGCAATTTAACCTGGAACGCTGCGGGCGAGCTCGTTTGTGCGGTTCTAAGTATTTTTTTGATTAACTACGTTAGCGATAAAAGCCCAAAGCTAAAAGCCGTCACACGCTGACGGGTAAAAAGGGGACCACGCGTCGTCGTTGCCACCGAAAGCATTTTGCCATTTTTGATATTTAAGACCAGCGCTTTTTTGGCGTCGCCCTTTTTGTTATATCAGGCAGGTGCTTCCTTTGATGCGCGTTGCGGTTATCTGATCGCCACTGACCAATATCTCTGAGATAATGACGCTCGGTTTGCCCATCGCAAATCCCTGTAAAATCTTAAAGCTGTTCCACCCCTGCTGTGCCGGACCAGCCGTCTTCACAAGATACGCTCCCAACGCCGACGCCGCAACACCAGTGGCAGGGTCTTCGTCGTAGCCCGAGCGCTTTGGAAACTGTCGTGCAAAAAATATGGCGTGTCCGCCATTGTCCTGCCTTCGTATGAAAGGGTAAAAGCTCGTGGTATTATAATCGTCGCAAAGCTGCCAGAGATAGTCGAAATCCGGCCGGAGATTATCCAGCGTTTCGCGGTCTTTTAACGGCACCATCAGCTTTTGCCTTGAGGTTGCCACCGACTGAATCGGGTACGACGCCAGTTCCCCAGCGCTGATTCCCAGCGCCTTGCAGACCTCCTGAGCCGAAGGGTTTTTATCTGAAAAGGCAGGCAAAAACTGCGCCACGGTCACATCAATCTCATCGCCCTGTCGCACCCATTCTACGCAGACCACGCCGAGCTTTGTTTCAAACCGTATCGGGCTATTAACCACAAGACCTTTTTTCACCAGCACGGTTGCACAGCCGATGGTGGCGTGCACGCACATTTCCATCTCGTGTAGGGGAACAAAATACCGCAGCTTAAAATGGCTGGCCGGGTCATCCGGCGGGCAGACAAAGACCGTTTCACATTATTGATACGATAGTAGCATCCCAGCTCGAAGCTGTCAACACGCCCCTGTTTTAGGTTTGTGTCAAGTAAACGTTGGCAATTATTTTTGTTTTTCTAAATGATAGATTTTATTCAATTTTTGACTTACTTATTAAACCTTTACTAGCATCTTTTATTTTAATACCCAAATGCTCTTTTCATTGCTTTCCTTGATGCCGTCTGTATTCCTTCAAATAATGGCATGTGACAGTTTACGATATCAATATATGGATTTCCATTACCGTCTTTCTTTGGGGCCTTTGCTGCACTTAACGTCTTTATTACTTCCTGCATTTGCACTGCAAATAGTAAGCCATCGGTAAATCGTTCTATTGTTTTACTTAACTCTCGATTTTCTTTTGTATACAACACCTTTGCCATACTGTTGGCTCCACTTGGAGACCACCTCATTCTTCTGTGCTTCATTCTTAAGGTTATGGTTGTACAGTTTTGATTTTCCTGTACTCCCATTCCTTTATACACGATATCCTCTGGGGGCGCTGGAATTGCAATTCCACGTTCGCTATAGGGAAGAAGTCCTTCTTTGTTATTGTTTAAATACTCATAGAGTTTTCTGGCATTACTACTTGTTTTATCTGTTTCATCATTGCTTTCTACACTGTCTGCAT
>DATMYZ010000225.1:0-3100 GCA_035560675.1 Clostridia bacterium | reverse complement strand
TTCCTTGACAGTCGACATATTTTGCGCTATTATGTTCTATAAATAGAGCTGTGTAAAGCAAATTAAACAACTGGAGTGAAAAAAATGCCAACAAAAAAACTGTATCGTCGTTTAAGAATCGAACTCAGCTTGCGCGACATTACCCACGCTGACCTCGCTAAGACCATTAACCGCTCACCATATTATGTATTCTTGCGCATTAACGGAAAAGATGCTTGGACGCTGTACGAAGCCCTAAAAATTATGGAAATAATTGGCGATAGCACCTTGACCCTTGGGGAGCTGTTCCCGACTGAAGACGTGATGGGAGGTGTGCGCCGTGGGGCTTGATGATGTAAGAAAGGAACTCGACCGTTTCGACGCTGTACGCGACGACCAACTGATTGACATGCTTTCACCGCTGTTTGGCGAAAAGCTGCTTGACCGTCTGCGCGGCGTGCTGGATGTTTATTGTCTTGACGATGTTGAAATTGACAGTGTTTTAGATATTGTCACGCGTCACGCCTATGAACGTATGCGGATGGGCTTTGTGCTGGGTAGTTGGTATGGCGGTGTGCGCGTCGATTGACGCGACCCGCCCTCTTTTTTGCGCCCGCACGGGGCGTCTGCTGTCCTCGTAAAAGGTAGTATGCAGAACCAGTCCATGTGATACAACGCACTGAAAAACAATTATATAATGAGTGAAAACAACAGCCGGAGAACCGGAGCGTGTGAAAAGCGCTTCTATTCTCCGGCTTTTTTTGTTTTCGGAAAGGAGATCAATATGCTCGTCTATTACAGAAGAAACAAGCAGACTGCCTGCTACGATTCCGAACAGCTTCTGACTGTTAGCAGAACCACCCCCTCTGAGTTGATCCGCAGACCCTTTGCAAGCTGTGGCGACTGTCCCTATCCCTCCCACGGCTTTCAATGCTATGCTGCCGAGGGCGACTGCTTAAAAACCCATCTGCAAAAACTCAGAAATCAGAGAAAGGCGGAAAAGACATGATACGAGCGCTTCTTAAAAACCCACAGCAGCCTGAGTTTCCGCCGGTATCGGTTGAATTTCCGATCACCGGATATGAGGAAGTCTATGCCGGGCTGGAAACGATTGGGCTTGGGCATGTCGCAATCAGCGATTGCTGTGCCGCGGAAATAGGCGGCGACTATCCCGTCCTCAAGCGGTTGGAAAAAACGGCGGTCAACGTGGACGAGCTGGACTACCTTGCCAAACGGCTGGAGAGCTTTGACCCGTATGAGCTTGCGCAGTTTCAGGGTGCCGCCGTCTGCTACGGCTATTTCAGCATGAGGGATCTGATCAACCTCACTTTTTGCTGCCAAGAGGTAACGGTCGTTCAGGATTTCACGGACCTGACCGCTATTGGCCGGAAACACTATATGGATCTCCATGGCGGACTTACTGAGGATGAACTCAAATCGGTGGATTTCCGCAAGACCGCGCTCTCCCTCCTTCTTAACGGGGAAGGAAAAATCACGCCTTACGGTGTTGTCTACGACAACGGAATGAAACTGGAGCTCTGCTACGACGGACTGTACTTCCCCGATTATAGATACAGCGGAGATACCCTGCTGACCATTACGGCCACGGATGAACATCTCCCGCAGGACACCAAGGATATCGCGTGGCTGTACCTGCCGATGGAGGACTGTCAGATCGAACGCGCCCTGATGCGCGCGGGAATACAGACCAGCGAAATGCGGCTGTGCATCGAGAAAAACGAGCTGCCGGACGCACTGTCAGCACTGGTGGAAATAGATGATGTTTTTGAGCTGAACAGGCTGTGCGCGTGCGTACAAAAGCTAAGCCGCAATGAATACCCCAAGCTCGAAGCGGCTCTCCTTCTGGCAAACCCCGCCAATGTGACAGAAGCCAGGCACCTTGCGGAACAACTCGACTTGTTCGACTATACCGCGACGCGTCCGAGATTAACGGCGTGCTGGCACAATTGGACGGCTGGAACCGGACAAAAAACGGCGCGCGTTTCGGATACTGCGGATTGCAAAAGGGCTTCGAAAAAGTGTTACTTTAGGGGGCGTTACCTTCAAAACAAAAGTAACAGAAAACGTTACTTTGATACTTTGGCGTTACTTTTGAAAGTAACAGACTAAACCCGCATTGCAAAGCCGAAAATTTGCTGATGTTACTTTGTTACTTTTACTCTAATAGAGATATATAAATAGGTAATTAGGCTAAAAAGGCGCAGGCGGCCTATGACCGACTGGAACGTGAGATGCTGCTGGAAGTGGACGAGCAGACCATCGATGCAGGCAGCGCGGCCGCATTACAGAATAAACTTTTGCAACTGTGCAACGGCGCGGTGTACGATTCAACGGGCGCGGTTGCCGAAGTTCATGACTGCAAGCTGGAGGTGCTACGCGAGACGGTGGAGGCGCTTTGCGGGGCGCACGCGCTGGTGTTTTACAGCTTTCGCCACGATGTACCGCGGATCAAAGCCGCCTTGGAACCGCTGCACCTCCGCATACGGGAGTACACCGGCCCGGCCGACGCCGACGACTGGAACGCCGGGAAGATCGACATCCTGCTTGCGCATCCGGCATCGACGGCCTACGGGCTGAATCTTCAACAAGGCGGGTACCATGTGATCTGGTTCGGGCAGAATTGGAGTTTGGAACTCTACCAGCAGGCGAACGCCCGACTGCACCGGCAGGGGCAGACGCACCCGGTAATCGTCCACCATCTGGCTGTGGAAGGCGGTGCCGATGAGGACGTGCTACGGGCGCTGGACGAAAGCGATAAGGTACAGACGGCGGTTGACAATATCGTCGAGGTTAAGGCAATGCTGTATGACCGGCTGATCGATGCTACCGAGCTGCGGCGTGGTATTCAGGCAGCGATTGACACGGTGGACGATGCGCGGTTGCGGAATCTGCTTGAATACCGGTACATAGACGCGCTAACATGGGACAAGGTTGCAGAGGTTATGAGCCTTGACCGCAAATGGGTGATAACGTTGCATGGCAGAGCGTTGTCGGCGCTGAATATATGAAATACACCACTGAAATACACTGTCAACCTGTGATATTATGTATTTGTAAAAGTTTATAATGAAGAAAAAACCGAGGATTACTCCCCGGTTTT
>DATMYZ010000224.1:0-4124 GCA_035560675.1 Clostridia bacterium | reverse complement strand
GAGGTGGTGTGTTCGCAATAAATACCCCTTTGGGCCAGCACGCTTCTGGCTTTCAGGATTTGATTTTCGGGGACGAGAATGACTTTGCAGTGATATTTTTTTATATAGCCTAAAATCTCTTCACCGCGCATTGGCACACCGATGGCAATGCCCTCTGCCAGCGTAGGCGACACCGCAACCTTCGCCGGTACTTTCAGCCCCTGCTCAACCGCTGCCGCAATGGGCGCGCAATGCTCGCTTTGCAGCGCGACAACATTGGGCATACTCGTGATGATGCCGGCCGACAGGAACTCCTCAAGCGCCTTAATAACACCAATAAACAGCGTGCCGTTGCCGAGCGGCACAAAAATATTTCGCGGAACGCGCCCCAGCTGCTCGTAAATCTCATAGATATAGGTTTTTGTCCCTTCATAAAAGAAGGGATTATAGACGTGATTGGCATAATATTGGCCTTCACTGTCCACTTTCTCGCGGCAGACATCGGCGCAGTGGTCACGCGAGCCCGGCACGACATTGACCACGGCCCCGTGCGCGCGAATCATGTCAATTTTTTTGGGCGAGGTGCCCTCGGGTACAAAAATCTCGCAGGCGATGCCCGCTTTTGCGCAATAGGCCGCTACGCTGTTGCCCGCGTTTCCGCTGCTATCCTGCACCACTGAGTCGACGCCGATGGCTTTACAGTGCGAGATCAGCACCGCGGCACCCCTGTCCTTAAACGATAGCGTAGGCATCAAATAATCCATCTTGAGCAACAGATCGTCGTCGAACGGTACCACCGGGGTCATGCCCTCGCCCAGCGTTATCTGCCGCCAGCTCTCGTCGATGAGCGGCATAAACGCCCTGTAGCGAAAAAGGCCCCAGCAGCCTTTGTCTATCAGCGACGGGGCAAAGGCAGGCACTTTAAAATCGAGCTTCCAAAGCCCACCGCAGTCACATTTAGGGACGCGGGTGGTCACATCCGCCTTCTGCCCGCATTTCGAGCAACTATAATTCATGATGCATGCACCTCCGCAACCGCTTCAATTTCCACCATGCAGCCAAAGTGCAGCGCCGGCACCGGCACAACAATTCTGGCGGGTCGATGGTCGCCAAAAAACGCGGCATAGATGGCATTCACGTCATCCCACAGCGCAACGTCGGTCACATAAACCCGGCACTGCACCACAGCGTTTCGGGTCAGCCCCGCTTCATTTAGCACACGTTCAACATTTTTTAGCGCCAGTTGCGCGTGCGCGGCTATGCCGCCTTCGGGCAGCGCGCGGGTGTCCGGGTCAATAGATAATTGGCCGGATATATACAGCATGCCATTTGAAATAATACCGGGACTGTAATGTCCCTTGTTTGTCCCTTCATACCCGGGGGCTACAACCTCCATGCCTGAATCTCTCCTTTGTGTGTTATAGGAAAAACATATACAGAATACCAAAAAGTATAGCATATAAATCTCATTGTGTCACCAATACTACTATCCTATTAAAAGGTCCTATAGATTGGCGAGCAGATTTTTGTCCTGCAAGGACGAGAAAGCCAGCGGGCCGGCGCCAACAATGAGGACACCGCAAGGCGGAAAACCTACCGCACAGGTATCAACGTTTTATACTCATTCAGGTTAAATCGGCACACAAGATTGGCGCGATATTTATCAGCCGAGGAAGAGGATGCAGGCGGGCTGGCGCCCGCCAAAGACGATGACGACGGATGGCGGAAAATAGTCGTCAAGATGTGTACACATTAAACCTGAATGAGTATTAGTGGGATATATAGTCAAACCAATTGGAAACCAAGCCGTGTGAACGGCCTATTCAGCCTCGCTTTCCTGTTGGTTTGACTATAGTATAAACAGTGAATAAAATCGGGGCCGCCGATTTTAACCGGCGACCCCTGACTGTTAAAAAACTTTTTAAGAAAATTGTGTGTCAAAAATATTTGCTGTCAATGCCCGTCATGACACAAGCAGGCAGACTCTGGCCCTGCGGTTGGGCGGGGACTGCGGCTATGACAGAATCCCCCGGTTCAATATCTTTAAGCTTAAACTTTGCAATCAGCTCCTCCAGCAGGTCAGACTGGCCGGACAGCTCTTCGCTGGCTGCGGCGCTCTGCTGTGCGGTTGCAGCATTGGTCTGCACCACCGACGAAATCTGATCAATGCCTTGGCTGATCTGCACCATCGCCGTGGCCTGCTCCTGTGTGGCCGTCGCAATCTTGTCGATCAGCAAAACAGCTGCCTGCGTTTCTTTGGCACTTTGCTCGAGCGACTTTGCAGTGGCCGAAGAGGTGTTGCTACCGTTCTTCACCGCATCAATCGTCTCTTCGATGAGCATGGTGGTATTTTTGGCAGCCTCGGCCGATTTACCGGCCAGGTTACGCACCTCGTCGGCCACAACGGCAAAGCCCTTGCCCGCCTCACCCGCGCGCGCCGCCTCAACCGCCGCGTTCAACGCCAGAATATTGGTCTGGAATGCGATATCGTCAATCACCTTAATGATCTTAGAAATCTCTGCCGACTTAATTGCAATCTGCTCCATAGCCGCGACGGTATCGTGCATCTTCGCGTTGCTGCTGCGCAGCTCTTCGCCTGCGAAATCGGCTTTCCCATGCGCCTGTTTGGCGTTTTCAGCATTCTGCCTGATCTGCGCCGTCACCTCTTCCAGCGAGGCCGAAAGCTGCTGAATAGCGCTGGCCTGCTCGGTCGCACCCTGAGACAACGCCTGCGAACCGGTAGAAACCTGATCTGCACCGCTGTCTACCTGCGCAGCCGACTGGTTGATCTGCATGAGGGTCGTGTTAAGATTTTCGAGCATGGCCTCAAGGTTATCCTTAACCTTTTTAAACTGCCCGGTGTATTCGCGATGAAGTGCGATGGTCAAATCGCCCTGAGACACGCTGAGTAGAGAAGCCGAAATTTCGTCGATATATCCCTGATAATTGACCAGCTGATTGATGGTCATTCCAAAGGCCTGTGCCAGCTGCCCAATTTCGTCTTTGCTATTAATCGACAGTGAAACGTCGAAATTGCCGTCGGCAATCTGCCGTGCCGCCGCGGTAATCTTCTTAATCGGGTTGGCGATTGAGGCGCTGACGACATAGGTCACCACTACGCCTAGCACCATAATCGCCAGACAGAGCAGCAGCAATAGCTGGGTCAGTTCCGCAATACTCTTCAATATTTCGCTGCGTTCGGCTGTCAGCACCATAATCCACGGGCTGCCCTCAATGGGCGCATAGCCCGCAATTTTGTCAACGCCGTCATAAAAATATTCGCCGTTGCCCGCACCGCCGGCTGTCATGGTGGTTGTAAATGCGGCAAACTGGCTTAACGATGCATCTTCATTGGCCATTTCCAAAGCATTATACTGCGACAGAACCAGCTCGGTATTCCTATGCCCGATGATTGTTCCCTGATTGTTTATGACGTAACCGTAGCCCGTTTCTTTATAGGTCACTTCTTTGCTGATATCGCTAAGCATGAGACCATTTTTACGGCCGTAGAGCACGCCCACAATGAGGCCATTTGATCTGACGGGTGCTGCAAATATCACAACCGGTTCTCCGTCAAGCTTGCTGAACATCAGGTCGGAAAAAGTCGTCTCGCCTGCCTTTGCCTTCAGAAAGAACTCCCGGTCAGACACATCGTTCAATTCCATGCTGCCATCTAATAGGGTCGCTTTACCGGTCAAATCGGCATAGGCAAACAGCTCATAATCCTTTCTCATCGCCTCAGACCTGTAATAGTTCGATTTTTCGAAAGTGGTAAGTGTATCATCAGTGATCATGTTGTTCTGGGCCAATGCGTCAATATACCGCAACTCAGTTTCAATCTCATTAGCAATGTATTTGGCCTGCACCTGCGCCATCGCTTCAAGGTCGTAATGAGCATCCGATAGCAAATTTTTGCTTTCCAGCGTAATCGTAGCAGCCCCCAGCGCCGAAACGACGACAAGAATGACCAGCGTAAACATAACAGTGAGTTTTAGCTTGACCGATTTCATAATAAATTCTCCCTCAATTTGCAAATATGACTTTTCGCTAGGTCGGTAAGCGGCTCACTTTGGGGGAACGATGTGGCCAGTTCGCCAATGCGCTTCTAGTCCGACGCCTGCAATCTAATTTGATAACTATTATTT
>DATMYZ010000223.1:0-7850 GCA_035560675.1 Clostridia bacterium | reverse complement strand
CTTTTGGACAATTTCTATTTAGACCTCAATTTGGGGCTGGACAATAGACTAATTTTTGTGATACACTTTTTATCAGTTTAAACTTTAACGCTTTAAATCGAAATTCTAGAAAGGCTGATTGGCAACAATGAATATACTGGTTTGCATGAAGCAGGTTCCGGCAACTTCAGAAGTGGAAATTGACCCCGAAACCGGCTCTTTAAAACGGCTTGGCACGGCAGCTCGTACCAATCCATATGATCTTTACGCGCTGGAAGCCGCGCTGCGCATCCGTGAGCGCATCGGCGGCAAAGTCACCGTGCTGACAATGGGTCCGCCCCAGGCGGAGGCAATGATGCGCGACGCCTATATGATGGGCGCCGACGACGCCGTCATCCTCTCCGACCGCAAATTTGCGGGTTCAGATGTGCTGGCGACCTCTTATACGTTGTCTCAGGGCATCCGACTATTGGGCGGCGCCGATCTCATTCTTTGTGGGCGACAAACCACCGACGGCGATACCGCGCAGGTGGGCCCCGCAATTGCCGAGCATCTGGGCATTCCGCACGCGGCTTGGGTCGGCAAAATTCTAGAAACGGATGAATCTGGTATAATAGTTGAACAGATTTTAGCTTCGGTAACACAGAAATCGCGGTTGCAATTTCCCTGCCTGATTACAGTGGAGAAAAATGTTTGCGTGCCGCGCCTACCCTCTTACCGCCTCAAGCAAAAAGCGTTGACCCATCCAGTGCGCACGCTGTGCTTTGACCACCTGCCGGACAAAAACCTTTCCCGATGTGGGCTGGTTGGTTCCCCTACTCACGTCGAGAATATGTTTGCTCCGCCCGCTAACGCCAAACGGGTGCTGCTCACCGGCAGCACAGTTAAAAAGGCTGCGGCACTAACCGCCGTTTTAAAAGAAAAACGGTTACTGGAAGGGATGGCGCACGCATGACTACATTAAAATTTAACGCTACTGCCTGCGATTTGTGCGAAAAGTGTCTTCAAAAGTGTCCTTTCGGCGCCCTAAGCGTTGAATCCAATACTATTGTCATCAATGAAAATTGCCGCATGTGCGGCGTCTGCATTAAGGTTTGTCCGCAACACGCACTCACTTTTGAGCAAAAACCACTCAAAACCGCCGCTGAAAAAAATTGTTGGAAGAATATTCTCGTTTACGCCGAGCAGGAAGACAGTGAAATTCATCCCGTTACATACGAACTGATTGGCGAGGCTCGCCGCCTAGCCAACAAAGTTGGCTATAAAGTGTACGCCGTCATCGTCGGTGGTAATGGCACCGTAAAAAATGCCGAAAAGCTGCTGCCCTATGGCGTGCAGGAAGTTTTTACATACGAGGACGACGGCTTTCTGGGCTTTAAGGCGGACTGCTACACCGACGCCGTGGCCGACTGCATTGCGCAACTGCGCCCCTCTGTCGTTTTAATTGGCGCAACGGCGCTTGGCCGCTCGTTGGCTCCCCGACTGGCGGTTCGGTTTCACACCGGATTGACTGCCGACTGTACTAAGCTCGACATTCGCCCCAACAGTGACCTGGTTCAGATTCGCCCTGCCTTTGGCGGCAACATTATGGCACAGATCCTCATCTCCGACGTCCGTCCACAGTTCGCCACGGTACGTTATCGCGTGATGGATAAAGCCCAAAAAATCAAGCAGACCTCCGGCAAGATCACGGTAATGCCAGTAACCGAGGCGATGGTTCGCTCAGGCATTGAGGTGCTGGAAATCACGCCGATCATCCGTGAGAAATCTATTGAAGAGGAGGATATCCTTGTCGTTGCCGGACGCGGTGTTAAAAACGAAGAGGGTGTAGCTCTCGTGCGCCGCCTCGCCGACGCGGTCGGCGGACAACTCTGCTTTACCCGTCCGATGGCTGAAAGCGGCCTAGGCGACAATGTTCACCAGATCGGCCTTTCGGGTCGGACGGTGCGCCCCAAGCTGATTATCACCTGCGGCGTGTCGGGTGCGATTCAATTCACCGCGGGTATGAATGGCAGCGAATGTATTGTCGCTATAAACGCCGACCCCAACGCCCTCATCTTTAACATTGCCAGTTACTGCATCGTTGACGACCTGTTTGCCGCGGTCCCTGCACTGCTAGCGCAACTTGCCGCCACAGGAAAGGAGACCGAGTAATATGCCTTTTCCGTACAATAAGCCCGATGCTGTGGGCATTCACTATTTAAAATCCGTCACCGCGCCTCACCGTGTAACAGTGGGTAAGGATATTTTGCCTGAGTATCACCATGATGAAATGCCGGAGTACGGCATTTTTCCACCTGATGTTTATATTGAGGTCCAAAATGTCCATGAGGTTTCGGTCGTAATGAAATACGGCTATGACAACAACATTCCTGTCGTGGTGCGCGGCGCCGGTACCGGTCTTGCGGGCGGTGCCACCTGTAAGTACGGCGGCATCATGTTATCCTTAATGCGCATGAACCATATCTTCCCGGTTGATCGAAAGAATCAGACCATTACCTGCGAGCCAGGCGCACTATTGCTCGACGTGCAGGCAGCCGCGTCGGCAGAAGGGCTGTTTTACCCGCCTGATCCTGGCGAGAAAACTGCTACTATCGGCGGCAATGTCATTACTAACGCAGGCGGCATGAAGGCCGTGCGCTATGGCCTGACCCGGGACTTTGTCCGGTGCATTGAAGCGGTCCTGCCCGACGGTTCGATTGTCAACTTCTCCTCTAACGTGGTTAAAAACACGACGGGCTACGACGTAAAGGACCTTGTTATCGGCTCTGAGGGCACGCTTTGCATTTTAACGCAGGTCACACTAAAGCTGCTGCCTGCGCCAAAGCACACCTGCACGCTTGTCATGCCGTTCCCCGATCTTGAATCCTGCGCCGATATGGTGCCGCAGGTGCTGGATCTGCCCTTCACGCCGACGGCCATTGAGTTTTTAGAACAGGAACTGCTAGAGATTGTTGCGCGGGCGCTCAACAAGCCTTTTCCGGTAAAAGAAGGTGGCGCAGTGCTTATTGTCATGTATGACGCTTCTAGCCGCAAGGAATTAGAATCCGCCTGCGACGCCGCCTGCGAAGCAGCGTTGGCCCACGGTGCGATAGACTGTCTTATCGCAGACAACCCCGAACGCATTGCCTCTGTCTGGAGCGTGCGCGGTGCGATTTTGGAGGGCATGAAAGCTGACTCGGTCGCTCAGGAGGAGTGCGACGTTGTCGTCCCCCGCAGCGCTATTGCCGAATATGTCAAGGCGGCCAAACGCATTGCTACGGCGCACGGCATTCGCGTTGAGCCCTGTGGCCACGCCGGTGACGGCAACATCCATACCGAACTGCTGCGAGATCCCGGCATGAGCGACGAGGAATGGAAATCAGCCACTCACGCCTGCCTCACCGAGCTTTACGCGCTCTCCAAAAAATTGGGCGGCCAACTTTCAGGCGAGCATGGTATAGGCAACGGACGTCTGGAATTTTTAGAACCGTTCCTTGGCACCCGCATGATTCAGCTTTACAAGTCCATCAAGTTGGCTTTTGACGAAAAGTTGGTTTTAAACCCGGGCAAGGTCATAGAGTTTAAATTCTAAGACCGCCAACGACATCTATCAAACGAAAGAGAGAGATTATCATGGGTAAAAAGAGGTCCTTACTGGTTGACAAGAGCCATATGCCCCTGGCCGTCGGCGTCGCATTCGTGGCATTTACCACACAGTTTGGTGGCGGTTTCGCCTCCGGCGCGCAGATTTTTTCCTATTTTATCAACCACGGTGTCTGGTGCCTGTTCCTGCCGTTCTTTACCCAGTTCTTATATGCCCTGTTCTTCTGGTACGGCATGCGTTATGCCTACCGCAACAAGCTGTACGACTACCGCAGCTTTTCCGACCATTTCTACGGAAAGTACCGCGTGTTGTTTTCAAACCTATTTGAGATTACCTATCTCATCATGATCGGCACCGCCTCGGCGGCGGCGTTTGCCACTGGCGGTTCCACGCTCAATATGCTGTTCGGGTTGCCCTACTGGCTGTGCACACTGATTGTCGGCATGTTTATCGCCGTCATCGCACTTTATGGTACCACCATGGTGCGTAAGGCGGCCGCCACGCTATCTGTGCTGATAATTTTAGGACTTATTGTCGTACTGGTTCCCAATATCATCGCACAATGGGATGCCATCGGTGACTCAGTCTCTAAGATGGCTGGCGGTGCTATGAGCGTTGCCTCTAAAGAAAGTGGTGCTTTCGGCAGCGCCCTGTGGATTGCGTTCCTTTACTTTTTATTCCAGCTGCCGTCCGTATCGGTTATGTACCAGCATGTAGAGCCTCTGACCAGCGAGAAGCAGGTCAACCAGGCCGCCGTCTACATCTTTATTACTAACACCGTCGCCATGATGCTTGCTATCGTCGGCCTGCTGGCAGTCGCTTTTGTGCCGACACTGGTCGGTGCCCCTGTACCCATGCTGGTACTGGTTCAGAATGGCGTAGGTGCGTCTCTCTTGACCCCGATTATTTCCATTCTAATTATTCTAGGCGCTGTTTCTACCGGTGTCAACATGGTTTCGGGCATTGTCACACGCTGCGTCAATGCGATGGAACGACGTATTTCCGATCCTGACAAGCGTGCTTCGGGTCACCATCTGCGCAACATTGCGTTCTCAGTGCTGTTTACGACTATTGCTTTTGCCATTGCGCAATTTGGTCTGATGGCTGTTGTCAAGAAGGGCTATGCCTATCTGGGCTACGCCGGTTTAATTTCTGTTTTTATTCCGTTTGTAGTGCGCTTTGTAGTGGATTTTTTAAAAAAGAAAAATGCATAAAAGTGCAGTTTAGTCTCACGGGCAGCAGAGAACTCATCTCTGCCGCCCGTGTATTTTTTGCACACCCTAAACCGATTAAAAAGCGATGCACATATTCGACTATTGCCAACTTTATGTTGGGTCGCATATTTACTGACGCAGATGCATCCGCCCTCTTGCGTCGTCTGAATACCTTTGTTATAATCGTCTCCAAGAGGTGTTATTATGAACCTGTCGGTCATTCATATTCTGAACAATAAACTTCACCATCGCTGTTAGCAGTCATACCGCAGGGGTAGGACTGCCTTTTGTTGTTCCTATGCCGACAGTGATGTTTTTCAGTCATCGGCGTGTAGCCGGCGACTATTTTTTTGGAGTGATTATCATGAATAAAAAGTTGATTTACAGCGGCTTTATTGTACCTGAATGCATTTTGTGGGGTGTGGGCAATACCATCACCAAAATAGGGCTCACGTCTATTGGCCCGTTTAGCTGTCTTACGGTGCGTTTTTTCTTAGCGTGGCTTTTGTTCAGAGTCTTCTTTTCACACAGGCTTGATGCACATAAAGCAGATATTAAACGGTGTCTCTCTGTAAGCGTCATTACAGCGGCCGCCTTCATTTCGTCGACTTTGTCGCTTAACTTTGCAAGCGCCACAACCGCTGGGCTTTTGATGGCTCTATCAGTTATCTTTACACCGTTCTTAGCTTTTTTTATGCACAAAATACCCCTGGACAAAAGAATGCTATGCGCAGTGACGCTAGTGGTGGGCGGTATGTATTTGCTTTGTGGCTTCGATGTTAACGCTAACTATGGCATCGGCGAGTTGCTGGCGTTATTCAGCTCTTTTTGCCTCGCTGTTACACTGACTTTCAGTGCGGTGTCGGTTCAAACGCTAGACCCCATTGTGTTATCAGCCACACAGGCTGGCATGACAGCCACCTTGTCGTTAATTCCAGCATTGTTGTTTGAAAGAATCAATACATTGGCCGAGATTCCTTTATCCGGCTGGCTCTCAGTAATCTATCTTGCGGTGGGCTGCACGTTTGTCGCGTACTTGCTCCAGAATACCGTGCTTGCTCATGTCTCGCCGGTTTTCGTTTCTATCACCTTCTGTGTCGAGCCCGTTTTTACGGCTCTTTCCGCCTATATAATATTAGGCGAACAGCTTGCACTTATCGGCTACATTGGTGCGTTTCTTATTATGGCTGGAATTCTTATCAGTACTCTACCTAAAAAGCAGTGCGATAGTCGACTGTAAACCTGCACTTGGCAAAAACCCGCTGCACTGGCTTATGCCCATAGGCTTCTAAGCCCAGACAAAGATAACTTTTAATAAAATGAGCTGGAAGCTTTGCAGATTTTTTTGACACTCTCTTATAAAAAAGGGGCATCGGTTTCGCGATGCGAAGCCGATGCTCCTTTTCCCGATTTAAACGGAATCTGCCACAAGCGTAATAGGCGACATTTTAAAGTGGTCTGTCCGATATCTGCACAAGTCAGCGGCGAGTTTACTCAAGCGCCACGTAAATATGCACCTCGCAGTCGCCGTCGGCGTTGGTACTGACATATTCCTCAAAGTCACCCGTATAGCTGCGCGCGAGCGACATGTCCCATATCTCTGCCCACGCTCCGGTCACAGCCGTGACCTTATCGCCAAACACGACAAATTTAGCATAGCGCCCTTGCGGAATTACCCTGACAACAGCGCCCTCCGGTAACTTGTCTGCACGGTTAACCTCACAGCCGACTGTGACGTCATACTCTTCATGGCTATTGGAATAGCCCGAATACAGCCCTACGGCAAAGTCGTTTACCTTGCCTGTAATTGAGAAAAACAGTCCTCCTTCAAAAAGCTTCTGCCAAAGCCCCCCGATCACCGCGCCCATATCGGGGTTGCTATTAGCGGTGCGGGCGGTGAGCCCTACAATGGTCTTTTGTTTGAGCGTGATTACTTCATGTGTCATATATCCATCTCCTTTTTGGTTAATGGCTTCATTTTACGCCCCTTAATATGACACCATCACGTCATATTTCATATTGCGTACAGGCAGCTTTCAATTTTTGATAAAGTGATTCGCGCACATTGGGTGGATCGACAACATATAAACCCGCGCCAAAAGTCATTAAGTACTGATAAAGCCACTCGTTATCCGGCATGCTAAACCGCGCAATAAACGAACTGTCTTTGCATTTTTCAACCTCGATCCAGTTTAGCTCATCAAGTACGCGATAAGATAACTCCGGTGCAATGCGGACCGTTATCGCCACAACGGGCAGCGCATAGAACTTTTCATCCATGCGCTCAGGTGGATTACGTCGCACAAAGGTTTCGGCTAACAGGGTCGGTTGTCCCATACGCGACAACTTAAAATAGCGAAAAGCCTGCCGCTGTCGACACCAGGACAGCAGATACCAGCTTCTTTCGCGAAATACCAGCTTTATAGGCTCAACCAGACGACTGGCGGTTGCCCCATCCGCGCCGCTGTAATCAAAAACTACCAACCGGTGCGCCAAAACGCCTTGCTTTAAAGTATCAAAAAGACTTCCGCCTGGGTCGTTTGGATTCCACGCCGAGAAATCAATGTCTATCCAGTCTGCCCGCTCGCCGCCAAACAGCGCCGACAGTTTATCCAGTGCGGCATCCGCTTCCTCTATTTTGACCGCGCGCATACCGTTGAGCGAAGCGAGTATGCTCTGCTTTTCCTGCTGCGTCAGAACCGATTTGTTTAAGACAAAATTGTCAGTCAGTCGAATGCCGCCACCCGCGCCCTTGCTGGCATAAATAGGGATACCCGCCTGAGCCAGTGCCTCAACATCGCGATAAACAGTCCGCACTGACACTCCAAAATGCTCTGCCATCTGTCCAGCGGTCACCTTCTTTTTGTCAAGCAGCAGGTATACCATTTCAAATAGCCTGCCAATCTGCATACGTATCGCCTCCTCAATCATTATAAAACATTTTCGGCTTAAAAATGAAGATCATGCCCGGTTTTTTCTGCCCAGAATCGCCAGATTTTGTGCCAAAATGTCTCTTGTTTTTTACCGTTCAATTGTGAATTTACCAAAAACATGTTAAGATAAATCAAAAC
>DATMYZ010000222.1:0-2899 GCA_035560675.1 Clostridia bacterium | reverse complement strand
CTATTGATTTATGCACCTCCAATTCTTGGGGAAATTAGGAAAGGCACTGACTTCTTTAATAGAAATCAATGCCTTGATCTTTATATCAAAGTAGCGCCCTTTTTTGCAACCCCTCGGAAAGCCGCATAAACACTGGCTTTGTGGGAGTAGAAAAAAGGGTCCTACCTGTATTTCATGCTATCGTTTTCTCGCTTTTGGGAATATGTCCTGATTGCTTAACTCTTCGCAAAAGACCACTCCGTGTGAGTTCAAATACCCAAAGGACTGAAAATCACTGAAATGACATCCTCAAAATCGAGCTTTATTTTGACGGGGTTTTTATGGGTGAAAACGCCCGAAAAAGCCTGATGTCCTGCGGTTTTCACCGCAGGACATCTTTTTCAGGCTTTAATTATGGTGCGGATAAGAGGACTTGAACCTCCACCGAGTTGCCCCGACTAGAACCTGAATCTAGCGCGTCTGCCGATTCCGCCATATCCGCATTTCTAAGCTATCTTGCGTGACAGCCTACTTATAATATCATTGCAACGGATATTTGTCAACAGTTTCAGCGAGATTTTTTAGTATATTTGTTGAGAAAAATCAAACAGCGAGCTTCATGATTCGGGGCAGGAGAGGCACTTGTCAGATGACGCAGATAAGGCGCATGAGCAGCAAGCCCACAACGCCAGGGATCCCTAAGAACAGTGCCACTGCAAAGGTAAAGGCGTTTAGCGCTAGCAAAGCTGTGCCCCATATAGACGAGAGATGTACAGTGAGCAGGCCAAGCATACCACCAAAGGCGGACGGCAGCAGTGTTTGCATTGCTCTCGCGCGTCCTAGTGTGCGCAGCATCACTATAATAGCGCAGCACAGCACAACAACAATATAGGTGGTCATGATAAAGCCCCCTTTACATCGTCAACACAGGAATCTGGATCTTTCGGACATGTGTCTCATCGTAGGCGCGAATCAGGCGAATGAGATAGCGATACCTAAATTCTAAAGCAGTTCTTTCGTGAATAGTATACGCCGTAATATCAAAGTCGTCGGTCATGTTAAACAACTGCTCATTATCGTCTAGCTGTTGCTTCAACTGCCAGATTTCCTCCATCCATTTTTCTCGCATTCCTGCAGTACTATCTTCTGTAGGAACAGGCTTGATTTGCAGCCTCATGCGGGCACCACCCTCCGTGACATAATCTATGTCAGTATTGTGGCTTAATATTCCTATTTCTATACAAGACGCGTAAAAAAAACGGCAAAGCGCGTGCTGCGCCTTACCGCTTTTGAAACCGCCAACTGGACATATAAGCCGGGTTCTGTTTTAGACAACGATCTATCTTGGCTGCAGGTCGCCCTACAGCTCCAGCCACGCTTTCAAAGGCACGACGGGCCGCCGTATCGCCTTTTATCGGTGTTGCTCCGGATAGGGTTTGCAGGGCCGCCCCGTCTCCGGAGCGCCGGTGAGCTCTTGCCTCGCCTTTCCACCCTTACCTGCCAAAAAAGCAGGCGGTATATCTCTGTTGCACTTTCCCTAAGGTCACCCTCGGCTGCCGTTAGCAGCTATCCCGCCCGATGGAGCCCGGACTTTCCTCATGCGGGCAAAGCCGCACGCCGCTGTCTCGTCCACTTGTCAATTTCGTTTTCTAATATAGCACATTGTACTCAAAACCACAATGCCAAATATCAGCGCAGCATAGCTGAGCGCAAAAGCTGTATTATTTTCCATTATAAAAGCGTTTTGTGTTGTGTTATGATAATAATGAATATAAATGGCATGCATTATGAAAGGAAGTTTTTATCATGTGGAATCCGAGTGTTCGGGCTGAGTTTTCAGACTGTATCAAAGAACTTATCAATGACGAAGCAGTACAGTCGATGGATAATATTAATCACCACGTACATAATGTAAGTTGTCTTGACCATTGCATTTTTGTTGCATACGTTAGCTTTGTGCTTTGCAAAAAGCTTAAATTAGATTATGTTGCCGCCGCACGGGCTGGACTTCTGCATGATTTGTACCTGTGCGACTGGAGCAAGACCAATGTCAGCCGTTTTCGCCGTCTGTTGATCCATCCGGCTATGGCGCTGAAGAACGCCGAGAGATTTGAGCTTTCGGATTTGGAACGGGATATTATTTTAAAGCATATGTGGCCGGTTACGCTGCGTCAATTACCGGGCTATCGAGAATCGGCAGTGGTAAACCTAGCCGACAAACTTTGCGCCTGCGTTGAATTTATGCGTCTTTATGACGTTTTTAGGGCAGGGCGTGCGCTGTCTGGCTTCAATCATCGACGGTGTGTGGCATCCTTAGCACGATAAAAATGCTGGGGTTTACATCCTTATTCTGTATTGACGAGTGATTTTCTTTGTGCTATAATATCGTCATTGCGGTTATCGAAGCATCTTACGGAGAGGTGTCCGAGTGGTTTAAGGAGCTGGTCTTGAAAACCAGTGACTCGCGAGAGCCGTGGGTTCGAATCCCACCCTCTCCGCCAACTTAAAGCTGCAATGTTAAATTTAATAGCTTTAAGGCGATTACCGATACGGAGATGTACTCAAGTTGGTGACGAGGCGCCCCTGCTAAGGGCGTAGGTCGGGAAACCGGCGCGAGAGTTCGAGTCTCTCCATCTCCGCCATAATTTATTCCCAAAAAAGATGTCCTGCGGATAAAACCGCAGGACATCAAGCTTTTTGGGACTTTTTTTGCCCTCTTTTGCCCGTCAAAAATAATTGCGTTTTTAGTGATATCTTTCGGCGATTTTGACCAGTCTGTGTATTCGAACTCACACAAACCCCTATTCATCAGAAAATACACAGACAAAAACCGGATATCTCGTCTGAAGACGCCATGCACATCGCATATTCATATTAAAATATTGTCCACTTTTGAGCCGAGGTTTTAGAAATAAGACCT
>DATMYZ010000221.1:0-2434 GCA_035560675.1 Clostridia bacterium | reverse complement strand
ATTTTATGAGTCATCCGAGTGGAGAGTCTATTTGGGGCAACATCAACACGGCCCTCGAAATTGCACTGAATATCTATCTTATCGTAGCAACAGACGAAAATGGCATTGAACGCGAGGGTATCATGGTTCCGAAGGATAAATGCAAGGGCGTATTGTCGGATAAGGCTATTTCTATGGCACAGCAGGATGGGGACTGGCTTTGCTACGGCGAGGATACCAAGGATATTCCCATGTATGAAATGCTTCAACGACGTGTTGCGGCCTGCAAGCGTATGGAAGTTAAAGCACTGGAAATGATGGAAGAAATCCGGAGCGGTGGCAAGCTACACCTGACTGATTACTTTGGGGAGTGTCCCCCGCCTGTTAGTCAGGGGAAGGACAATGCCCCTCCCAATCAAGTGCGAAACGGCATCTATTTCACACATTTGGACGGAGAGGATTATTTTACCGTCCATGAGGCAGTAGCCGATAATTTTATGTCCGACGTAGCCGCATCCTTCGGGAAGCGTCAGGGCGAATATCTGCTTTATGACCTGACCACCGCCGCCATTCCCCTTTTTGAACTGCGCCAGCTTTATGAGGAAGTCGAGGACCTGATCGTGTCTGAGGACAGTCTACTTGCCACACTAAATTCAAGCTTTAAGACTTACGTTTTGTACTATAATGATCTGCTTCAAGAAAAAGCTAAAATTGCGCCTGTAAACGCTCCTGTGAGCCTGTTTCTGCAAAAGCAGCTTGACCGGTCAGCCAGTACGCCGGAAAGCATGGATTTTAGGGAGAACACCGCTAAGGAACTCCATATCCATGGAGAGTCCGCTGAGGACTTTGGTTTTGAACCTTAACAGGAAAATGCAATATCGTATTCGATACCCCCTACGCCGTTTTGATGGTGCAGAGGGTATTTTTTTGTTTTCAGGAGGTGATCAACTTGAGAATGGTGTATATTGCAAGTCCCCTACGCGGGAACTACGACACCAACATAAAAAACGCTGTGGAATACTGCCGTATTGCCAGTAAACAGGGTGTGCTGCCCCTCGCACCCCACATTATTTTCAACCAGTGGTGCAACGATACGATTCCAGAACAACGTGAACAGGGCTTGCAGCTTGGTCTCTCCCTGCTTCAAAAATCAGATGAGCTGTGGGTCATGGGCACTGAATTTAGCCAAGGAATGCAGGGCGAGATGGCGTTTGCACTCGAGCATAAAATACCGATGTTTTTTGTAACACATCCCCATAACCCGGGCTATTACCCCATCAGCGCCGATGAAAACCGGATTTTGACCGCACTTGACTGTACTCCCGGAAGTGATCAAGAAAACTACGAGGGGCAGCTTGTGGTGCTTCGACATGAGTACCTAAAACCAGAATACCGCACACCCCGCAACCAGATATGGGCGGTCGCCCACGGCCCTGGTTGTCACCCGTACTATCCCCACATCGATACCATTCACCTAAATCACCCGGTGGACGGCGACCGCATGGCCGTGGCGCGAGGCGATGTTTGGGGTCTTGTAACGCCGGAGACGCTAACGCGGATCAGCAATACTTATCCAGAATTTGAGCCCGTGCTGTCTCCCTGCTTCACATCGGATGAAGAGACTTGCCGATGAAGAAAAAAGAAAAATTCATTTTAGGTGCTATCACCATCGGCCTTGGCACCATCTTCAATCTATTCTTTACTGCCGCTCTGCATAGACTGTTGTCGCGTCGATCCCGCACCCTAACTTTGCTTTCGTTATGGGACAGTATGCCGCCGGCGGCATTGGTAGCAGCCAGATTGCCAAGGGCACGGAAAGGCTTATTCAGGATGCCACCACATGGCTAATGATTCTGGCCCCCGTGGTGGCAGGTCTGCTCATTATCTACTTCTGTATCCGCAGAAGCGCCGCAGACGAGATGGATCAGAAGAAATGGAACAACCGCATTGTTGCAGCCATTGTCTCCTGCATCGGCGCGGTGCTGGGCAGCGCCACACTCAATATTATCATCGGGTATTACCAGTAGGCCGGTGAGCAATTCCCTGTTTTCTCACCTGCTCTCTCGTAGTCCTAATTTACAAGTACAAAGGAGAACAAATATGAAAAGCTTTATGAACAAGGTTGCTTCCAAGGCAAGGCGCGCTGCAATGGCGGGTGTTTGGAAGCTCCGACAACTCGGGGTAAAAACCAGTGCGGTGCTCGCGCAGCAGTCCGGGGAGGGCTTTGTTGACAGTGCCCTGAAGATTTTGATTTCTGTCGTGATTGGCGCTCTGCTGCTGGCTGGACTCTATGCGCTGTTTAATGACACGGTGCTCCCTACTCTGGTTCAGCGCGTGAAGGATCTATTTAACTATGCCGGTTAAAGTATACTATTCGAGCCAGTTCTCCGCGGGCCTTTTCGGTTGATCCAGTTTAAGAATTGCTCAATAAAAACTCAATAGGAGAATCTTATAA
>DATMYZ010000220.1:0-2638 GCA_035560675.1 Clostridia bacterium | reverse complement strand
CTATAGATTCAATACGGAGGTTTGACCATGAAGATATCCACCAAAGGCAGATATGCGCTAAGGGTGATGATAGACATCGCCGGTCACGACGCTGGCGCGGTAATTTCGCTCCGAGATATTTCGCAGCGGCAGGGCATTACGCTAAAATATCTTGAACAGATTATTCCTTTACTCTCCCGCGCCGGATTGCTTAAAAGCGTGCGCGGCAGCAGCGGCGGCTACCGCCTGACCCGCTTGGCCTCGGAATATACGGCCGGGGAAATTCTGCGCGCTGTAGAAGGTAGTCTGGTGCCAGTCGCCTGTCTGGAGGATGAGCCAAATCGCTGCTCTCGCTGCGGCGAATGTAAGACACTGCCCTTCTGGAAAGGGCTTGCCAAGGTGATCGACAACTATGTCGACAGCGTCACTCTTGAAGATTTGCTGCACGGCGTGCCGTTTTTACCTGAGGCGCTTTAGCGGATTCAGTATCTCAATAGAAACAAACACAAGGCCCTGTGGCGTTTACTGCCGCAGGGCCTTGTGTTTGTGGACGGGATAGTCATGTCCAGCCATGCCGATTGCAAGACCCCCTGCATTTTACCTTGACATCCAGCCTAGTGTATACTATAATAACAAAAGTAATTTGAGAATCAGTTTCAAATTGGTGGTATAATAAACAATGACTCTTAATCAACCTGTTAAAAAGCAACTTGACGCGTCACTATTGCTTTGCAGTCTTGCACTTGCGTTATGCCTATCGCTGGTTTTTATTGCCGTCCATGCCCACCATGACTGCCAGGGCGCGAACTGCCCGATCTGTCTGCACATCAACCAGACGACGGCAACGCTGCGCAGCTTTGGCGCAGGGGGCTTTATTATATTTTCAAATGCACCTTTCGGGTGTATGCCTCCCGTTCTCTTGCCTGTATGTGGCGCTTTGATACAAAAACCGGTCAAGCGTTCTCTCGTCGCATTGCGAACGCGCATGGATGATTAAACGGTCTGATAAGCTGGGCACGCTTACAACAAACCTCACTTTAAAAGCAAACAAACAACACGACATTTGGAGGGAATTATGAAAAAAATTTTTTTGATCATACTGGCTGCCGCAGTGGCAGTTTTCCCGCTTTCAGGTTGCGGCGGCAGCACTTCGTCGTCCGTAGCCTCTGAAAAGGGTACCAGCCGCTTAAACATTGTTGCCACCATTTATCCGCAGTATGACTTTGCACGCGAAATCACCGGCGGCAGTGCCAACGTCACCATGCTGCTACCGCCCGGAGCTGAAAGCCACACTTACGAGCCCGCGCCGCAGGATATTATCGCTATTCAAAATTGCGATCTTTTCATCTATAATGGCGGCGAAAGCGATGTGTGGATCAACGATATTCTTGATTCGATGGGCAATAAAGCCCCAAAAACCTTAAAGCTTATGGATTGTGTCACCACCGTCGAAGAAGAGACCGTCGAAGGAATGGAAAGTGAGCATGAGCATGAAGACGCGAATTCCGGCGATCATGATCGTGAGGACGACAAAGACCATGCGCATGAGGACGCCGACCACGAGCATGAAGAAGTTGAATATGACGAGCATGTCTGGACCTCGCCTGCAAACGCCATCAAAATTGTACGCAGTATGACCGAGGCCATTGCAGCGCTGGATAGTGCCAACGCCGAATCTTACGCCCAAAATGCCGAGGCCTATATCCAGAAACTGACCGCGTTGGATACTGATTTCGCCGAGGTGGTTAAAACTGCCGCGCGCAAAACAATCATCGTGGGGGACCGCTTCCCCTTCCGCTATTTAGCTGATGAGTTTGGGCTTGACTACTACGCCGCCTTCTCAGGATGCAGCAGTGAGACCGAAGCCAGCGCTGCAACCGTGGCCTTCCTAACCGATAAGGTCAAGGCTGAGGGCATCCCCGCCGTTCTGTATATTGAGTTTTCTAATCACAAAATTGCTGATTCTATCGCCGAAGCCACCGGTGCCAAAACGCTGTTGCTGCACTCCTGCCATAACGTTACCAAGGATGAGATGCAGTCGGTCAGCTATTTGAGCCTGATGCAGCAAAATGTCGAGACACTTCGGCAGGCGCTTAACTAATTCATTATTCCGTAGCCGGTCCCTTTTTATTGGGGTTCGACAAAATTCCCCATAAGATTAAAGCACCCCACGGTATAGTAAAACTATATCGGGGGTGCTTTTTATGAAAAGACGCATTTTGAAACACATAATGTGTGGTCTGTTGGTCGTTGTACTGACGCTGTTGCCGCTGTTCGGCTGTAGCTCAACGCAAAGCAACACTCCGCGTTTGCCCATTTCCTCTAGCGAGGTTTTTGCCGCTGTTTCAGCACCGACCAGCGTGCAGGAAAATGTCCCACCAGAAATAGTGCAAAGCGCCGACGTTGATGCGTCTGCCGCCGAGGCCCTGCGTGTCACTGTTTACATAACCGAAACCGGCAGCAAATATCATTGCAGCGGATGCACTTATCTTGCAAAAAGCTGCATTTCTATTGAGCTGGAAACGGCCAAGCAAAGCTATGGTCCCTGCTCAAAATGCCACCCCCCAATATAATGCTATCTTCTGATTTTCCTTCACCCTTCCCCATCCATAGCTGTTAAGGGCGCTGTTGCAACCATGCAACGGCGCCCTTAACAGCA
>DATMYZ010000219.1:0-8220 GCA_035560675.1 Clostridia bacterium | reverse complement strand
AAACGCGCCAATGGCCTTTTGATGAACGGTTATTAGTACCACCCGAGGACGTGAATAAAATGTTTGCCCGTCAGGCTGCTTGGAGGATATTATGGCAGAACTTTTTGCCCGACAAATTGGCGCTCATCTTTTTCAGGCATTGATTGACAAGCGCTTTTTAAATAAGCTATCTATGTCGGCTCCGTCGGCCGCCATTCTGTTTGAGCGCGTTGATTGGGAACAGGCGCTGTCTGCGCTGTTGCCACTCCAGCGGCGTATCACCTGTAAGGAGGTTTTTGGGGTTGCCCGCCCTTTGTTGGAGTGCCTTGCGCCGGAGCCGCCCCAAGGTTGGCTTAACTGCGCCTATCAGGTTGCTAATACGATGCAATTTCCACAGGGCGAGGCCGAACAAAACAGCCAACAGCGAGATGGTGCCTTATGCTATCTGCGTATTTTGCAGCAGCTACTGGAGGAAGAGCGGGCGATTTTGCCCTTTTCATCGCAATATGATTTCGCATTTTGTACCGAGGAGGAGCTGGGCGGTAGCGCCAGTGCTGACGAATACCGGCGGTTTTGCGAGTGGTTCAAAGAAGATTTTGTTTACGAGCTGCTCCGCCTGAGCCACGAGACAACGCCGTACCGCACGCTGGAGCATATCGCCGGTGTACATCATGTGGCGATGACCAGCGCCCGAGCTTTTTATGCCGGTGGCGGGCTGGTTGACCTGCCGCTATTGTCTGCCGCGGCCGCCGCCCACGACATCGGCAAATTCGGCTGTAAGGCTGGAGAGCGGGTGCCCTACCTGCACTATCATTACACCGACATCTGGTGTGCCCGGCGTGGGTTGTATGACATCGGTCGTATTGCGGCCAATCACTCGGTGTGGGATCTGGAGATTGAAAATTTATCTTCAGAGTCATTGTTATTGGTTTATGCCGATTTTCGGGTTAAACAATCGCGGGACGAAGATGGGCGCGAAATCGCCCAGATATTCTCTCTTGCCGATTCTTTTGACGTTATTTTGCGCAAACTGGATAATGTAGACGCAACCAAGCGCCGCCGCTATCAGTTTGTTTATGCCAAGCTGCACGACTTTGAAGAATATATGCGCTCGTTTGGTGTCGATACGACGCTGGCGCAGTCCTTTGTTCAGCCTGCCACTGCCAAGGATGCGGCGCTGATGAGCGTGGACGAGGCGGTGGCGGCACTGCGTCACCGTGCGGTGGATCACAACATCCGCCTGATGCACCGTTTAGGGCATGGCCAGCTATTTGGCAACATTCTCGAGGCTGCCCGCAGCGAAAAAACCCCTGACCGAATTCGGGCTTATGTATCGGTTTTTGAAGAATACTTTACCTATTGGAGCACCGCGCAAAAAGAGCAGACGCTTTCATTTTTATATGAGCTTCTCATGTACCCGGACGGCGACATTCGTCGACAGGCAGCTTCGCTGATCGGACGCATTCTGGCGGGTTTCCATTCGGGCTACCGCAAAGAGCAGCCCATTGGTTGTGAACCGGCCTCCGGCGACGCCCGCCACTATGAGCTGTGGCATGACTATTTCAACCTGCTTATCTATCCGGACAGCCGCCTGACGCCCCAGCAGGTCAGCAAAATACGCTATACTGCCAAGCTGGCGGTAGATGCCCTGCTGGACTCCTGCTCTGAGGCCGACGCCACCGTTTTTGCTAATGAACTGTTCCGGCATTACGATACGCCCGAACAGGTGGAGCCGGATGCTGCTTTTGCTCTACTGGATACGGTTGTCAACCTTCCAGCGGCATTCTGCGGAACTGCGGAATCGGAAAAGCTGGCACGTTTTGCTATGTGGTGGCTTAAAAACGGTGAAAAGCCGCAAAAGGCCGCGGCGCTACGGCTATTTAGGCATTTGCTTTACGTTTTGCCCCAGCAAGCGCCGTTGCGCGAAGAAATTGCCCGCGCTGCCCAAGAGGCCGATTGTGAGGGCAGCACCCCATTGATGTTTTTGCAGGCGCAGTTGGGCCGGATGTTGGGATATGTGACCGGGAAGCAGGACGACTTTTTAAGCCGTCAGGCTGCCGTGTCAAACATTTTTTTAGATAACCTGAAAACCGCCACACCATGGATTATGAAAGCTGTGGGTGTGGAATATCTGCTTGATCTGATTGAACAGGGTAACCATACGAATATTCTGCATATTGCTACCCATTTTTCAAATCTGATCAAGGTAGGCGAAAACGTGGTAGTGCGCCGGATGGCCGGCACCTCGCTGCTGGCTATGGCATTCGAGCTGACGCCGGAACGCCGCAACGAAATTGCCGTTGAGCTATCAAAAGCCTTGGAGACAGGGCAGTCTGAACCGTCAAAATATATTCCTGAATACTTGGGTCGTTTTGCACTGTGGCTCCCACCCCGAGAGCTTGACGAGCTGATTGACCAGATGGAAAATTTACTGTGCGCAGTCAACAGTATTGCGGTTAATTCCGCGCTGGATACGGTGGGTGCTATAATGGCAGGCTATGCGATTTATGGCACTCGGTTTGAGCAAGATATAGATACGCTGACCACTCGGCGCAGCAGGCTGGCGGGGCTGCTGCTTAAAGGGCTAGCCTCCTACCGCGAGCCGGTGCGGCAAGAGACGCTGCGCATTCTGGGCGAAGAACTGTTTGCCTCAAAGGTGATGGCCTACGCAGACAAGGCCGCACTGTTTATTCTGGTGGCTAAGAAGCTGATGTGTCTCATCAGCGAAAACGAGGAGCGGGAACTGACTTTTTTCTATACCGCCGCCGCGTTGTCTCACATCTACCGCTTTCTGGTGTTATATAAAATTGAAGATGGACCGTTTTGCTTCTCGGCACCGGAGCGCGTCGCATTTTTCCCCGGCACTTTTGATCCTTTTTCGCTGTCCCACAAGGGCATAGTTCAAAGCATCCGCGACATGGGCTTTGAAGTTTATCTTGCCATCGACGAATTTTCCTGGTCTAAAAAAGCTCAACCCGCATTGGTACGTCGCCAGATTGTCAACATGTCTGTGGCGGATACCTTTAATGTTTATCTGTTCCCGCACGATCTACCGGTGAATCTGGCCAACCCGAGCGATCTCAACCGGCTGCGCAGTGTTTTCGCCGGGCGTGAGCTCTATCTGGCAGTGGGCAGCGACGTTGTAGCCAACGCCTCTTCTTACAAGGCCGCCGCGGTTCCCGGCTGCGTGCAGGAGATGAACCATATTGTTTTTCGTCGCGTTAGCAGCGCCGACGGCCCCGAAACCGAAGCCGATTTGCGGTGTATTCAGGGCAAGGTGCTTCAATTGCAGCTGCCCCCCTATCTGGAGGATATCAGCTCCACCAGAATTCGCGAAAATATCGATCTGGGGCGCGATATCTCAAATTTGATTGACCCCACCGTACAGGACTATATTTATCGCAACAGTCTGTATCTGCGTGAACCACAGTACAAGCGGCTTTACCACGCCGGCTATCTCGATTTTTCGCTGACCGAGCATCCTGACGATACCCAGCGCGTCGAGTTGCTGGCAGCTGTTTTTCCAGGCAAAGACCGCCCACCCCGCTTTGATTTGCGCGACGACGTGATTATTTTACGAGATACTGAAAACAACGAGCGAATTTTGGGCTATCTGACCATGCGTATCGTCAGCGCCATCAACCTTTACGATGCATTGCTGGACGCCAGACTTACCAATTATGTGCGCGCACATACTGCCGGGCGCATTCTGCTGTTGACCGGGCTGCATCTGATTCGTAACCCAAACACAAGCTATAACATCGGCCAGTTGCTGCTGACCGAAGCACTTTCGCGTGCGATGGCTGAAGATTGTGGCTATGCCGTGTATTATCCCACCAGCCGCGAGCATGACAGCGCCGTTATCGACCTGCTGAGGCGCCAGGGTTTTGTCGTAGCCGAGGTCGGCGGAGACCGGCCGCTGTTGTTGGTGGATATGCGTTCGCCCGTAGTGCTCATTCAAAACCTCGCAACGACGCTCAAAGAGCCTTTTTCCTCGAGCACAAACGTCCTTGATGCCATTCGGGAGTCGCATATCCGAATGCAGGAGGCGTTGACTGGCCTGTACCCTGGCACGCTGATACTCTCACTAAATGCAGAAGTTATCTATCACCGGCTGGTGCGCAAGATTGTCGAAGCCAATCACGTGCCTGCCGAGCCCACCATTCCACGGGCTCTGGGCAAAAAGATGTGTGTGCCTTTCGGTAAAATTCTTCGCGGCAATGCCATCCCGAACACCGTCACAAAGACGATTCACACCGACAAGGTTTTTGCTCAGGATTTGCGCTCGTTCACCATCGAGGCGTTTCCAGGCTATGCCCCGCTTGAAAGCCAGCTACGGACCATTAAATCTTTTTGTCGGCCTGCCATTCTTGTGGATGATCTGCTGCACTCCGGTAACCGAATTAATGCGCTGTCGCCGCTGTTGGGGCACGAGGATATTCCCATCGACAGGGTCCTCGTGGGGGTGATGAGCGGCAAAGGCCGCGACCTGATGCGTACCAAGGGCATGAAGGCCGACTGCGTTTACTTTGTTCCGAATCTGCGCGCCTGGTTTGTCGAATCGACTATGTACCCGTTTATCGGCGGTGATACGGTTGGCCACGACGAGCCCTCAGTGCCCGGTCTGACCCCGGCAATTAATCTTGTGTTGCCCTACGCATTCCCACGGTTTTATAAAGAATGCGGGCGTGAAGCGGTGTTCAAATTTTCGCAGGTCTGTATTGAAAATTCCCGTGATATCATAAAGGTGCTGGAAAGCGAATTCCGCGGGCGTTTTGCGCGTAACTTGACGCTCTCCCGCCTAAGCGAAGCAGTTATTCTGCCGCTCTCGCCTGACAAGGGCAGCTGCCTTTATTACGACCCGAATCTGCCTGCTTCAACCTATCTGGATAACGATCTTAAAATGCTGTTGAGGATGCGCGATGTATTGGAGTGATAGAAATGCATTATTATCAGGAAAATGAACGAATCTATGCGGCGTTTTCCCCAGACCTGCCGCTGCCCAAGGCCCAGGCTCCGAATGCGGAGCAGGAGGCGACTTTTCTGTTTGAGGCATCGCCAGAGAACAGGAGGGCCGCATTTTGTGTGACCGATCAAAAACAACTGACAGCAGCGGAGTCGGTTTCCTGGCTCGACCCCGCCCGCATTGACGACGACGGCATTCAAGTCCCACCGAACATGCTGCGCCAAATTGAACTAAAAAAGCTGCGTGCGGTCAATCTTCGGCACCCCCGCTGGCGCGAGGCGGCCAAATTGTCAGTGATTGAACCAAAGCGCAGTCGGGTACATCTGCTGGCAGTGGGCGATGTGGGCGGCACGCTGCTCACCGGCTTAAAGCTGCTGGGGGGCGACTGTATTGATACCATTGGCATCTGCGATTTAAGCCCTAATACCGTGTCACGCTGGGTGGCGGAGATGAGCCAGATTATCTGGCCGTGGGATTATGATGCGCTGCCTAATGTGGAAGAGGTGGATATGGCACATTTATTTGACTGCGATGTGTTCATCTTTGCGGCCACCAAGGCCATTCCCGCTGTGGGCAGCGCTGTTAAAGACGTACGCATGGCACAGTATGACGCCAACCGCGCTATTATTGAGCATTATGCCAAAATGGCGCGCAGCGCCAATTTCAAAGGGCTGTTTATGGTGCTCTCCGACCCGGTGGACCCGCTGTGCAAGGCGGCTTATCTCGCATCTAATCAGGGGGAGGGCGGCGCGTGGGACGGGCAGGGTCTTCTCGCCGAACAGGTGCAGGGCTTTGGCCTTGGGGTTATGAACGCCCGGGCCGCCGCACTGGCCAAGCAGGAAGCAAAATTTTACAGCTTTTTAACTGAGGGCCGAAGCTTTGGCCCTCATGGCGAGGGGTTGGTGATTGCTAACTCGCTGAAGTCTTACGACGATAAAATTTCGCGCGAGCTGACTGAGCTGGTTAAAACCGCCAATATGCGCATACGAGATCTGGGTTTTAAGCCCTATGTGGCTCCGGCGCTGTCCTCAGGTGCGTTTCAATTGTTGTTGACATTGCGCGGACAGTGGCATTGCGGCTCAGTCTGTTTGGGCGGCGTCTGGTTTGGCTGTCGCAACCGCTTCACGCCTGCCGGAATTGAAACTGAGGGGTTGCCCCTACCGGATGCCTTGTACGAAAGACTACTGGAAACGGAGCAGATACTCTCCGATATTATTTAAGGAGATGGTTTGATGCCCGAGCAAATGTTGACCGTTATCTGTTCTGATCCCGTGACGGGGCGGCTTGCCAAAACGCTGGATGCGGCCCTAAACGGTCGCCGTGCCGAAATGCTGACTCAGCTGGATGAAAACCAGCCGCTGCACAACCGGCGTATTCTGTTTGCAGTTGAACTGAACAAAGCCGGTATCAGCCCAGGGCTGTGTCGATTGCTTGCGCAGCTGCGCAGTTGCCAGGAGTATCTTAAAGGCAGTGTCGCCGGCGTTCTGGTTGACAGCACGGGCGAACGCTACACGAAATCAGTGGGGCGCGAGCTGGTGCTGTCGGCTAACGGTGCCGGATGCCTTTTCCCCGGCCGTCCACTGGTAGAGGCGATTGAATCGTTGCGCAATTTTATGGTTCAAGCTAAAAACGCCGAGTGTACAATGGAAGACGCCTATCAATTGGCGGCTGATGATCTAATTGACCGCGTTCAGAATTTTGAACCCTCGCGGCACGCGCAGCCCAAGGTTGTAGTACTTCATGCCTCAAACTATAGCACCTCCAACACCATGGCGCTATGGAGCCGGGTCAAAGAGGTGCTGGCACGGGATTGTGACATCATCGAAATTGGGCTGCGAAATGGCACGATGGAGGATTGCTCCGGTTGCCCCTATACCATGTGTTTGCACTTTGGCGAGAATGGCGAGTGCTTTTATGGCGGCGTCATGGTGCAGGATGTTTATCCCGCCATTCGCGAGGCCGACGCCCTTGTCATGTTGTGCCCCAATTACAACGATGCGCTGTCCGCTAATCTTACTGCCTGCATCAACCGGCTCACCGCTTTGTACCGCACCACCTCATTCGACCGCAAGGCGCTGTTCGGCATTGTAGTGTCGGGTTATTCCGGTGGCGATATTGTGGCGGCACAGCTTGTTTCGGCCTTGTGCATGAACAAGGGCTTCTGGTTGCCGCCGGACTTTTGCCTGATGGAGACCGCCAACGACCCCGGGTCGGCTTTAAAGCTGCCGGGCATTGAGTCAAGGGTTGAACGATTTGCCAGTCAAATGCGAAGATACCTCTGCTGCGAAAAAGGGTTCAACTAAGTAAGTCTTTTAAAAGCTTAAAAAGGCAGGGGAGCGCTCTGAACGCAGCTTGTCAAAGAACCTATCTCATAAAAAGAGCACAGCTTTAAAGTGTTAACTGGGATTTTAGTTAGGCCAGATTGTGTCTGGAAATGATTTGTCATAATTAGAAACGCCGATGCAAGATTGCACCGGCGTTTCTAATATATTCTTTTAGTCGTTATCAAACAGTTTTTTGTCCAATGCGGCGCGCTCCAGTGTCCATATAAGTACGAGCCCCAGCACGGTGCAGGCAATCAGCTGCCCTAGGCCTACCTGAAACATGTTGACCCACAAAAGCGGAGAAAGCAGTGTGTTCGTTTCAGCAAAAGTCAGCTCAGTGCCAACAACGATGGCGTTGACAATAACAGGCGGTATCGACGCCAACACCGGCAGACCTTTTATGCGGTATCTGCGCAGACCGCGGGTCATTAATGATGCAATCAATGTGGCCGACGTGCCGAATAGAATGTCGGCAGCACCTAGAATGTTTGCGCCTGCCGCGACGCCATATATGTTGGTGATTAGACAGCCAATCGTCACACCGGGTATGCCCAGCGGGGTGAGAACTGGCAACAGAGTAAGCGCCTCAGAAATGCGCGCCTGCACTGCACCAAACGCCAGCGGAAGAAAGACAATCGAAATGACGGCGTAAAGCGCAGCAATCATTGCACAGCGAACAAGGTTGCGAGAGGAGATTTTTTTCATGGGTGCCTCCAAAACATGACGCGGACAGCGGTGAAATTTATGGCGAAACCATACGCTTATCCGCGCGTCGCACCAAAAAAGCACGACAACACGGCGTACGGAAAGCTGCCACCATTCCCAATATACGCCTGAGCAGTATACTAGCGCAAATGCGCTGGTTTGTCAATTGTCAAAGTGACATTAGGCTGTACCAATGTACAGAAGCATAAGCCAGCAGCTGAATTTTTAACCGGCCGCTCTGGGGAA
>DATMYZ010000218.1:0-3892 GCA_035560675.1 Clostridia bacterium | reverse complement strand
AAGCGCAGCAAGGTCGGGGTGGAATAGCCGATATACTCACAGTTGGCGGCACCCACGGCAGGTTCGCACATAAAGTTGATGTACATTTCGGCGGCTTCCTTCTGCTTGGCGCCCTTGGGGATGCACATGCCGTCAACAAAGATGTTGGTACCCTCGCGCGGGAAGGCGGCGGCAAGTGTGGGATTTTCGTCCATCATGGTAATAGCATCGCCAGAATAATACGGCGCAACGGCCGCTTCTCCGGCACCCATCTTATCGAAAATTTCGTCCATGACATAGGCCTGCACCAGCGGCTTCTGTGTTTTTAACAGCGCGGTAGCCTTGTCAATCTGCTCCTGATTCTCAGGGTTGGTACCAAAACCCAACTTTTTGAGCGCAATACCGTAGGCGTCGCGGGGGTTGTTAAACATAAGAATATTGCCCTTGTACTTCTCGTTCCAGAGCAAGTCCCAAGTTTCAACGTCGGTCTCTTCGGCCACCAGCTCGGTGTTATAAATGAGGACGACCGTACCCCATGTGTAGGGAATGAAATGCGTATTGCTGGGATCAAAATTCATGTTGAGCAACGCGGGATCTATATTCTTTAAATTGGGGACTTTATCCTTGTTGATCTCCTCCAGCATATCCTCTTTGACCATACGGCCAATCATATATTCAGAAGGGATGATGACGTCATAGCTTGAACCGCCCGCGCGCAGCTTAGCATAAAGCTCTTCGTTGGTCGCATAAAAGGTGTAGTTGACCTTGATGCCCGTGAGCTCCTCAAACGCCTGATTGACGTCGAGTGAATCGTCGGCGCCATCGGAAATATACTCTCCCCAGTTATAAACGTTGATGTTGATGTTCTGTCCTTTAAAACGGGTGTAATAATCCGCGTCCAAACCTGCAAACAGTTCGCCATTGTCATATGCCAGAGCAGAAAGGCTGCACAGTACCGCCGTCAGCAACGCAAAAAAAATTCCAAACACTTTTTTCATCTATCTATCTCCGTTTCTTTGTCGCTTTTTAAAGCGATTATTGACGATTTACTAGAACCGGCTTTATCAGTAGGGCTTGCGTTCGGCTTCGCGCTTAGCTTCGACGTAATTAGCAATGATAAGCACGAGCAACACCACGATAAACACCACGGTGGATAGCGCGTTAATTTCGGGCGAAACTTTCTTTCGGGTCATGGCATAAATCGTGATTGGCAGCGTCGAAAAGGTGGTACCGGACACAAAATAACTGATGATAAAATCATCCAGCGAGAAGGTAAACGCCATCAGAAAGCCCGAAATTATGCCTGGCATTATCTCAGGGATAACCACCTTGATAAACGCCATCATCGGGTTACAACCCAGATCCAGTGCCGCGTTGTAGATGTTTTTATCCATCTGGCGCAGCTTTGGCAGTACGTTTAAAATGACATATGGAATTGAAAAGGTGATATGCGCCAGTACCAGTGTCAAAAAGCCCATCTCTATGGGAACGCCCATGCGGTCACGCACAAAGACGAACAACAGCATCAGCGAAACGCCGGTGACAATCTCGGGATTGATAATCGGCATATAGGTAATGTTCAAAACCAGCGATTTAACCCAACGGTTCATGGCGTTAATGCCAATGGCTGCCAACGTGCCAATAATCGTCGCGAATATGGTGGAGATTGCGGCAATAATCAGCGTATTGGCCAGCGAGGACAATATCATCTCGTTGGTGAACATTTTTTTGTACCAGTCAAGCGTAAAGCCGGTCCAGAGCGCACGCGACTTTGACGAGTTGAACGAAAAGACAATGAGTACCGCAATCGGCGCGTACAAAAAAGCCATGACTGCGCCGAGATAACCGCTGCTTAGCAGCGATCTGCGCTTTTTCATATAATCATGCCCTCCTTATCCTCTTCGTTGAGCTGATTGAGCATGCTCATGCAGAAAAGAATGAGAATCATAAGGCCCAGCGATATGGCGGCACCCAAATTTGGGTTATAGGCATTGCCTAAAAACTGCAGCTCAATCAGATCGCCAATCATCATATTGGAACCGCCACCCAGCATTCTGGAGATGATAAAGGTTGAAACGGCGGGCACAAACACCATCGTAATGCCAGTCATGACGCCGGGCATTGACAGCGGCAGTACCACGCCGGAAAATACGGTACAAGACGGCGCGCCGAGATCCTGAGCGGCTTCAATCAAGCTATTGTCAATCTTGGTCATCACCGAATAGAGCGGCAGAATCATAAACGGAAGATAGTTATACACCATGCCCAGCACTACAGCGCCCTGCGTGTTAATCATGGCGAACGGGCCGACGCCGAAAAGTCCTAGAAGCTTATTAATAATACCGGTGTTCTCTAAAATAGTCATCCACGCGTATGTGCGCAGCAAAAAGTTCATCCACATCGGTAGCATGACCAGCAGCAGGCAGCTTTTCTGCTTACGAGGGTTCAGCCGCGAAATCATGTAGGAGAGCGGATAAGCAATAATCAGGCAGATGATGGTGGCTATAAATGCCAGCCAGATTGAACGAAAAATGACCGCCACATATTCGTTAACCGCCGAAATGTTAGCAAAGGTAAGGGCCCCGTCCTCGGTTGTGAACGCAAAATAGGTCACAAGCATCAGTGGCACGACGGTAAAAAGAACAATCCAGATCAGGTAAGGAACAGCGGTAATCTTACTGCTTTTCATTTCCGCCCTCCGTCGCATCCTGATCCGCTTGGTCCTCCTCGCGATCCATGATGTGGATGTCGTTTGGCAGAATGTTCATGCCAATCAGCTTGCCGGGCTCAACCGCCAACGTGTTATGAATCAGCCAGCGCTTGCCCGCGCCCTCAACCAGCATCTCATAATGTACGCCTTTAAAGGTGACCGACTCGACCACGCCGCTGAGCATCCCCTGCTCGGCTTCGACAATCTTGATATCCTCGGGGCGCACCACAACGTCGACAAGCTGGTCGGGATCAAATCCCACATCGACACACTCAAAGCTGTTGCCAGCAAACTCCACACAATAATCGCGGCGCATGATGCCGGGGATGATGTTACTTTCGCCGATAAAGTCGGCTACAAAGGCACTGATTGGTTCGTTGTAGATATCCTGTGGCGTACCGATTTGCAAAATGTTGCCGTCTTTCATGACGACTACGCGGTCACTCATGGTAAGCGCCTCTTCCTGGTCGTGGGTGACATACACAAATGTGATGCCAGTCGACTGCTGAATGCGTTTTAATTCAATTTGCATTTCTTTACGTAGCTTTAAATCGAGCGCGCCAAGCGGCTCGTCTAGCAGAAGGACCCGAGGGTGGTTGACCAGCGCGCGGGCAATAGCGACGCGCTGCTGCTGACCGCCCGAAAGCTGATTAATATTACGGCGCTCAAAACCCTTAAGCCCCACGAGATCAAGCAATTCCTTGACCTTGGTGCGGCGCTCTGGCTGAGGCATTTTTTTAATTTTAAGGCCGAACTCGACATTCTCAAATACATTAAGATGCGGAAAGAGCGCATAGCGCTGAAAAACCGTGTTGACATGGCGCTTATAAGGCGGCAAATCGTTTATCCGCACGCCGTCAAAAAAAACATCACCCTCCGTGGCCTCGACGAAACCGCCGATAATTCGCAATGTGGTGGTTTTGCCACATCCTGAAGGCCCTAACAGTGTGATGAACTCCTTGTCCCGTATTTCAAGGTTGATGCGGTTTAATACCTGTTCCCCGTCATACGACACAGCGATGTCCCGAAGGACGATTAAATTATCCATGATCATTCCCCTTTGCGGTATTAAGTCTTGTGGCAGCCGCTTTTAAGCTCCGCCATAATGACCCCACAGCCCTTTTCATGCCGCCACCCGCAAAAGGTATTCCTATCCTGCGCAGGACAAAACCTGAACAGAATGTAAGTCAGCACATACGACAC
>DATMYZ010000217.1:0-3285 GCA_035560675.1 Clostridia bacterium | reverse complement strand
GGTATATCCCTATAGATTCTTGAAGCAGCAGGATGTATTTGAAAACAGAATGTGTTATAGTGAGTTTGTGTCGTATTCGGTTTTACCGTTCTATAAAGCAGGTGTTTTTTATGGTAGTCAATCGGAATCCTGAATATTTTCTTACGGTTGCGCGGGAAAAGAATATCTCCCGTGCGGCAGAAAAGCTGTTTATTTCACAACCTTCACTCAGCCAGCACATCTCAAAGCTTGAAGAGATGCTGGGGGTCAAACTGTTCGACCGTTCCCAAAATCCGTTGGAATTAACCCAGGGCGGCCAAATGTACCGCAGCTATTTAGAGAACAGCACGCATTTATACCAAAAGTTTGAATCCGGGCTCAGCAGCCTTTATTCTTCCCGAAACCAGACCGTCAACCTTGGGCTGGGAACGTGGCGGGGTTCAATACTGCTTCCGCAAATTCTCCCAGCCTTTTTACAGGAATACCCGCACGCGCAGGTGAATCTTCACGAATACCCGGTCAGCGAGCTATACGCCCTGCTTCAGGATGGGAAAGCAGACTTCGCCGTTATGAATACGTCGGTGGCAGGTTCACCCGAATCTTTTGTCACTGAAATGATTAACTACGAGCGTATATTGCTGGTTATGCGCCGCGATAACCCTGTCACGCAGGCCTTTATTCAAATGCGCGCCTCCGAAATGCCACTGGATTTAAAACAGCTTGAGACAAACCGATTTATTTCATTAAACCGGACGCTCACTGTGGGACGCCATGTCAGTAACTTTTTAGAAAAAAATCTGCTTGTCTTTTCTGATAGACTCAATACCACAAATAACAATACCGCGCTGCAACTGGTGGCTGCAGGTCTCGGTTTTTGCTTTCTGGTAGAGACCGGCGTGAGAGACGCTTCCAGCTACCCCGATCTGGTCTTCTTTGATACCCGCTCTGCCGATCTTAATATTCCGTTGTCGTTTTGCTACAAAGTAAACACCTATCTGGCACCTCTCGCTCAAGCCTTGATGACAACAATCCGTGACTACTACCAGGATTGGGACACAGGTAACTTGATTCTCTGAGTACATTTAAAACGCGCTGTAAAATGCCTTTTGTTGCATTTTGCAGTGCGTTTTTTACAGAATTTCTCTTTGTTCAAGCTATTTTTGTCCTAAAGACCGTCTGCCACCTGCTCAATAAGCGCCTTGGGCGGAGACTTTCGGTCAATCTTACAAGTCTCGGCAATCAGTCGGTACAGAGAAACGTTTTTCTCAGCGGCTACTTTGGCAAACACATCATAGAAATTAGAATGACAGCCATACAGTCCAAAAACCAGATCCAGCGGCTTGACAGGGCAGGCATAGTCTTTAGCCATGGCAGGCTCCAGCTCTTGTTCAATAAAGTGCAGCAGGGCAAACAAATCTACATAACCCAGCTGACCCCGGCGCTGAAAAACAGCGGCAGCCAGTTCGGTGGCACAGTTGCCAGCACTGCGTGCCATGCCCATCAGCCCGCAGTCCAGCACGGTAGCCCCGCCCCTGACAGCAGCCAGCGCGTTAGCGACCGAAAGGCCCAGATTGTTATGGCCATGAAACGCAACAGGAATGCTCAAAACGCTGCTCAGGGCGCGGGCATAGGCTTCTGCCTCATCAGGCAACATGGTTCCGGCCGAATCCATGATGGTGATTTCATCCAGCCCAGCCGCCGCCAGCATTTTAGCCTCCTGCGCCAACTCTTCGAGCGAGAGAACATAGGCTTTCATCAGCGAATAGCGGCAGGTCATGCCATACTGCTTGACAAGCTCGATCCCTTTAAGTGCGGCAGTGCCGTCGCCCGCATTTGCGCCAATGCGCAAAAATTTAAGGCCGTACTGTGCTGCCAGTGCAATATTCTTTTCATTGGCATTTTTTACGCCTATAAACATGCCGATGTCAGCCTTATTCAAATAGGGCTGCACCAGTTCCAGATATGCCACATCGGTGAGTGGGGCGATAAAGCCGTTAGCCTCATATGCACCAAGGCCATAGGCATTTCCCATCTCGATAGTCTTAATATGACTGCGAATCAGACCTTCGATCATCATGGTGGTCAGTTCGGCAGAAAAGCCTTTTCCGACCACATTGGCCCCATCGCGGAGCGTGCAGTCCATCAGCATTAAATTATTCATAACAGGTTACCACTTTTCTTTTAAAATTAGAGATTCAGACGACCTTGTAGGTGGGTTCTTTCCCGGTCAACACTTCATGGATGCCCGTGGCAGCATCCATCACCATTCGCACCATAGCCTCTTTGGTAGAACCGGCACAGTGGGGCGTCAAAATGACGCCGTCCAGCTGGAACAGCGGATTTTCCGGTCGAGCAGGCTCCGGGTCGTTCACATCCAACCCGGCGCCTGCTATTTCTCCGTCACGGATGGCGCAAAACAGCGCTTCTTCGTCCACGATTTGACCACGGGCCGCATTGATTAGCACCGCGTCTGACTTCATCAGCTTGAATTCCCGACTACTCATGCTTTTGACGTTTTCCGGGGTGGCAGGCACATGAATACTCACATAATCAGCCTGAGATAAAAGCACTTCCCGGTTGTCCACCAGCCGCACACCATGAGGCACCCGATCCTTTGGCAGATAGGGGTCATAGGCAACCACATCCATGTCAAAACCGCGCGTAGCCATTTTGGCGACAGATGTCCCAATTCGGCCCAGTCCGATAAGCCCAAGACATTTGCCCTGAATCTCTCTGTTGAGATGTCGGTCTTTGACGCCGGGATCGCCCTTCTGATATTCTCTGGCCATAAAAGGAATTTGTTTGGCACACGCCAGAATGAGCGCCATCGTGTGCTCAGCCACGGAATGCGAATTTGCAGTCGGCGCATAGACGACGCGTATCCGGCGCTCAGCGGCAGCCCTGGTATCGATGTTGTCGTAGCCCGCGCCGTGCTTGGCGATAACCTTCAGGCGCGGGCTTTTTTCCATGATCTCCCGGTCGATCACTGCAACGCGGACAATAACAGCGTCGCAGTCACAGATATCTTCTAGAAGAAGCATTTTGTCGGTGCCCCGTCCCCGCTTGACTTCATAGCCCAGTTCCTTTAGATAACGAATTCCGTCTTCGGCGACAACCTCGGGAATTAGTACTTTGTACGCCATTATTTTTCTCCTTACAGCAGTATTGAGATATAGGTAATCACTACATTCCAAAGTATATCCACGACATTTACTACATTCAACTGAAGAATCATTATAAAATAAACAGTCTAATTTAGATGATTTGTTGACCCATTCCCGTATAAAACAAAAAAAGAGCCTTGTT
>DATMYZ010000216.1:0-4708 GCA_035560675.1 Clostridia bacterium | reverse complement strand
GTCTTATACTAATGGCAGATATTTTCGGACGTACTTTCGGAGGTAATGAAAAGTGAAAAAATTTTTTATTAAAAAAACGGCAGCCATCGTTTGCGCTTCACTGGCGCTTATGGGAACAGTTGGCTGCAGCGGCAACACAGTTGCAGTCAGTGAAGCCTCAGCCATACGTGTACATACGCAACAGCCTATTCGTGACAATATCGTGCAAACGGCGGAATTTACCGGTCGGGTTATGCCTGATGATTCTATTTCTGTATACGGAAAAGCTTCAGGCACGGTACTGAAAACCTATTTCGAGGTCGGCGATACCGTCAAAGAAGGCCAATTGCTGTACGAGCTGGATCCCACGGATTACCAGATTGCGCTTGAGCAAAGCAAAATTGCCTATGAGTTGACGCTCAACAATATTGGCTCCGCTGAAAGCGGTTCGGGCAATGCAATGACCGAGCTGCAGTATCAAACTAACATCACGAATGCCCAAAACGCTTATGAAACAGCGCGCGCCGCACTGGAGCTTAAGGTAGAAGACGATTTTAGCATGAGCGACTATAAGAAAGCACGCAAAAAGTACAAGGATGCCAAAGATGCTTGGGACCAAAACGCCAACGATGAAACTTGGAGTGCGTATGTGGCTGCCGAAAAAGCGTATAACACCGAGCTGGATCAGTACGGCAACCGTTCCTTGTACAATTCCTATTATGTCGCGTTTGAAACCGCCTATGATGCGTATGAATCCGCACTTAAAGCATATGACATTTATAAAGGTATCACCAGCGGCGAGAATAACACGGCCTACGACCTGCAACGTCAGCAGGCAAAGCTGGCGTATGATTCGGCACAGCAAACATTGGATAATCTGAAGGTATACGCCCCCATCGGCGGCGTGATCGAGCAGAAAAATGTGACGAACAACGGACAGTACTCCCCCAGCGGCGCAGGCTATGTCGTATCCAATAAAGAGGTGCTGGTGGTAAACTTTTCAGTTGCAGCCGACATTGCCACAGCCATGTCTATCGGCGATGAAGTAACGATAGAGAGTGGCCGGAGTACTTATAAAGCCGTTATAACCGAGATAGGCACCATGATCAATTCCTCCAGCGGCCTGTTCCCCATTAAGGCGCGTCTGGTTGACCAGATTTCCCTGCTTTCGGGCGTTTCGGTCAAGCTAATCGCCCAAACGGCCAAATCGCAGAGTAGCATTATCATTCCGCTATCAGCCGTCTATTACGACAATGGCTCCGCCTATGTTTATCTTGCAACTGATAATGTCGCAATAAAAGCTCCCGTGGTCATCGGTATCATTTCTGGCGATAACGCCGAGGTTCTCTCCGGGCTTGACGATACCGCGCAGGTTATCACCACCTGGAACCCCAATATGGCCGACGGCGTTGCCGTTGAAGTCAACGAGGAGGTTTAACAGGTGACTGGTTTAACTAAAGCGGCCCTAAAGCGCCCAGTTTCAGTCTGCATCCTTGTGTTGGCGTTACTTATTTTCGGCACAAGCACCATTTTTTCAACCCCACTGGAGTTGATGCCCGACATCGAGATGCCAATGTTAATTGTGTATACGCTCTACCCTGGCGCGTCTCCGCAGGACGTTGAAAATCAAGTGACATCCTATCTCGAAGATGCTTGCTCCACCTTAAGTGGCGTCAAAAATATTGAATCAATGTCGACAGAAAATGTTTCGTTCGTCTGGATGGAGTTGGAGTACGGCACCAATATGGATGAAGCGCATTCCGATCTGAAAAACAACATTGATATGTACCGAAATGAGCTGCCGGATGATGCGCAGGATCCCATCGTGTTTGAAATGAACATGGATATGATGCCGGTTGTCACCCTTTCGGCCGTCGCGACTGGCGATGTCGACCTCAAATACTATATAGAAGAAGAAATTCAGCCGGAAATTGAAAAGCTGAGTGGCGTTGCCTCGGTCGACATTTCGGGCGGCTCTGCCGATTATATTAAGGTTGAGCTTCAGGCTGAGAAGCTGGCGCAATACGGGTTGACGATGAGCAGCCTTTCAAGCATTGTTGGCATGGCAGATTTTTCTCTGCCCGCTGGAAGTATTGAACAGGGTACCCTCGACCTGACGCTACGTGGTGGCGTTAGCTATGATACCGCCGAACAGTTGCGTCATCTGCCAATCACACTGGCAAGTGGCGACACCATTCATTTATCGGACGTCGCCAACGTTTATCAAGCCAATGAGAAACAAGATTCTCTGAGTTATTATAACGGCCTTGAAAATGTGACACTGAGTATTTCAAAGCGACAGAGCGCCTCTACTGTTGCCATGGCCACCTCGGTCAAAAATGTTGTTAAAGAAATTAACAATTCAAACAAGGGTATAAAGCTTGAGGTGGTCGATGATGACAGCGAGCGTATCGTCTCTGCCATCATCGCCGTTCTAGAAACACTGTTGCTCGGCGTTGTGCTGGCCATGATTGTGCTATTTGTCTTTTTAGGTGACTGGCGCGCCTCAATTATCGTCGGCTCTTCCATTCCGCTTTCGCTACTGGTGACAATGCTAGCTATGAGTGCTATGGGCTATTCGTTTAATATGCTGTCGCTAGGTGGTCTGGTTATCGGCGTCGGCATGATGGTGGATAACTCCATTGTTGTTATTGAGAGTTGTTTCAGAATAAAGTGCGGAACAGAATCCTACCACGATGCGGCTATGGAAGGCACAAAAGTGGTTGCAAGCTCTATTATTGCTTCCACCGCTACCACTGTAGTCGTATTTTTACCCATAGCTTTTGTCAAGGGCTTATCTGGTCAGCTGTTTGGTCAGCTTTGCTTTACCATCGTGTTCTCGCTAATAGCCTCACTGATTTCAGCGCTTACCATCGTCCCGCTGGTGTTCTTCCGGCTTAAACCTGTTGAGAAGGACGAAAACTTTATGATGCGGCTGATGGATAAAATCTCCGCTTCTTATGCAGCCTTTTTACCTAAAACCTTTCGTCACAAGATAGCGGTGGTGCTTATTGCGTTTGTGCTTTTGGTTTCCTCGGTTGCATTGGCACCCTTGATCGGTATGGAGCTGTTGCCCGAAACCGACGACGGCATTATTACGGTCGCTTTGAATGTACGTCCGGGTACCAACCTTAACAGAGTTGGCGAGCTGCTCACTCCGCTTGAGGAAATGGTCACAAGCCATCCGGACGTCGACCACTATTCAATGGTTTCTGGCTCCACAGGCATGGCCATGCTGATGGGCGATAATTCTGACGCTTCTATCACAGTCTATCTTAAAGATGACCGCGAAACGTCGACCAAAGATCTAGTTGATCAGTGGCGCAGAGAAATCGGCAGTCCAGTCGACTGCGATATCAGCATCTCCTCCTCTAGCCAGACTGCCCAGATGACTGGTGGCAGCGATATTTCGCTCTATGTGCAGTCGACCGATTACGATAGCCTACAAGAAGGTGCCCTCCAACTTGAAGAAATGATGCGGCAGAATCCAAACCTATTGCGCGTCAGCTCCACCGTTGGCACCGGTAATCCCCAAGCTGAAATCAAAATCGATCCAGTCAAAGCCAGTGCGCGTGGGCTCGTGCCAAAGCAGGTTATGGGCGATATTTACGCCATAATGCAAGGTAGCAAGGCCTGTGATATCATGAATAATGGACGAGAATATGAGGTGCGTGTCGAATATCCCGACGACAGCTTTGAAACGGTAAACGACCTTGTTTCGCTCACGTTAACAAACGCCGCCGGTATGTCGGTGCCGCTGATGGATATCGCAACTATTGAATACTCCAACAGTCCATTGAGTATTTCGCGTCAAAACGGCCGTTATATTATCACCGTCAAGGGCCAGCCCACTTCAGACGCACCCAAGAATCTATCAAAGGCACTTAAAAGCCAAGCCGAAGGGCTTATGTTACCCACTGGAGTCGAACTGACCGAGACAACTGACTCCGAGCGCATGACAGAGGAATTCACTGTACTGATTCAGGCTATTATTACTGCTATTTTGCTGGTGTTCATGGTCATGGCAATGCAGTTTGAATCCCCGATGTTCTCAATTGTTGTGATGATCTCGGTTCCCTTCGCGTTAATCGGTTCATTCCTGTGCCTATATATCTTTAAAAGTACGATTAGCATGCCGTCGCTGCTCGGCTTCTTGATGCTGTCAGGTATCGTGGTTAATAACGGTATTCTACTGATTGATACCGCCAACAACATGCGTGCCGAACGAAACCTCTCTGCAGAGGATGCTCTTCTCACTGCCGGTATGCTGCGTATGCGCCCTATCTTTATGACAACGCTGACCACTGTGCTAGGCATGTTGCCCATGGCAATCGGTATTGGCGGTAACGCGGCTCTGATGCGCGGCCTTGCGTTGGTCATCATCGGCGGTATGATCACCTCCACCGCCCTTACACTGTTGCTCATCCCCACTTTCTATCTGCTTTTTGATAAGCAAGAGCGGTTGCATAAAAAGCAGCTTAAACTAGAGAAAAAGGCAGCCAAAAAGGCGGAAAAGGCAAACGGATTAAGCTAATTTAGCCCACCTTTTATATCAAAGAAAACCACCTCACCGAAACCGGCATCATATGCCGTTTCTGCGGGGTGGTTTTTAATAGTCAATCAACTTTGGTATCTATTATTTTGTAGATGAGAAACAAAACAGCTATTCCTCCAGCAGCGGCACCTGCATGTATGAAAAAAAGATCTTTTCGAATAAATGCACTTGCAC
>DATMYZ010000215.1:0-2292 GCA_035560675.1 Clostridia bacterium | reverse complement strand
GTATTAAGACCGTATATACGGAGGATATTCTAAATGGATATGCAAATGTTGACTCACAGCGATTTTACTCAAAGGCCTGTCAGCAAAGAGCCGATGCCCGGCGGCGGTAACGTTGCTGCGCTGACCGGTGCGGTTGCAATAGCGCTTTCGAGCATGGTGGCCTCGCTGACGATTGATAAAAAGGGCTATGAACAGCATCGCCCCGAGATGCTCAAGCTTTTTGAAAAGGCTGAGTTGTTGCGTGAGTGCTTGCTGGAGGATATTCAGCGCGACTGTACTTCGTTTGACGCTTATATCACGGCACTTGTATTACCCAAGGCGACTGAGCAGCAGCAGAAAGAGCGCAGTGCAGCGTAACAGCAGGCGCTAAAGGAAGCCGCCAATGTACTACTGGAGGTGGCGCATAACGCACTGGAAATTATGCCGCTTGCACAGCGGCCGTGCAGAATGGCAATGCCAATGCCGTCAGCGACGGCGTGATATCGGTCATGATGGCGCGGACGGCGGTTCTGGCCGCGCTTTGTAACATTAAAATTAATCTCCGGGCTATCAAGGATGCCGAATACGTCGTTAAAATCGAACATCATATCAAAAAGCTGGAGGAAGCTGCCACGCAGATGAATTTTGGACAACGCTATATTTTAACCAGCAGCCTCTAAACAAGATTAAGCATCGCAAAAAACAGTTACTCCTTTTGGTAAAATATCCCCAGCGTATTTATTATGCAAATATACGAAAAAGAGCTAACTGAAACTTAAAACCAGTTGGGTACTCGGCGAATTTTGTGTAAATAGGAATTCCAGTCAGACAAGAATCCAAGATAATGGCGCTTGATTTCACTGGAAATCACAGGTTGGGATTTCCCCTTACAGACCGTTCTTTCTGAAGTGAGGGAGGTATGCGCGCCCGCAGGCGTGAATGCCGACAGCACTTCAGAAAATGCTATTAAAGGGAGAAATTATCAGGCAATTCTGTCTTAAAACATGATGTTCAGCTGATTCAGTATCATATCCCAGTTTAGACAGCGCTGAGTCCAGCGTTCGACAATATTTTTGGAGGCAAGATAGAGCAGCTTTCGGAGTGAGTCATCGTTTACAAACGACGGTTTGTTCTTTGTAACCTGGCGGAACTGCCGGTTCAGACCCTCAATGATATTCGTCGTATATATTATCTTCCGAACCTCCGGAGGGTATGCAAAGAATGTGTTCAGGATATCCAAGTTATCTTCCCACGTCTTAACACAGGACGGATATTTTTTGCCCCATTTATCCTTGAACGCCATCAGATTTTCCAAAGCCTCTTCTTCCGTGACAGCCCTGTAGACAAACTTCAAATCTGCCATCAGCTGCTTGATATCCTTGTACCCGACAAAGCGGGTGCTGTAGCGTATTTGATGAATGATGCAGCGCTGTATCTGTGCCTTGGGATACACAGCGGAAATCGCTTCCTTGAAGCCTTTCAAACCGTCAACGCAGAACAGATAAACATCAAGAACGCCTCGACTTTTCAGGTCATTGAGCACGCCGAGCCAGAACTTACTGCTTTCATGTTCACCGATCCAGATGCCGAGGATATCCTTACTGCCGTCCAGCGTAATACCAAGCACCACATAGGCTGCCTTTGTGACGATTTGATGGTCTTCTTTTACCTTGTAGTGGACGGCGTCCATGAACACAAACGGGTACACAGTTTCTAACGGTCGGTTCTGCCAGGCCGATACCTCCGGCATGATTTTCTCGCTGATTTTACTCACCAGCTCAGGCGATATTTCTACGTCATACAGGTTCTTGATTTGCTCTGCAATATCACGCTGACTCATTCCGCAGGAGTACAGTGACAATATTTTCTCCTCCATGCCGTCGGCATTCCGATTGTATTTCTCAATTATTTGCGGCTCATATTCGCCTTTCCTGTCACGTGGGATCTTCACCTGAACCTCGCCGAGCTGTGATTTTATTGTCTTCTGCGAGTACCCGTTTCGGTAATTTTTCGACAACGCCGTTTCGCTATTCTCAGCTATTCTTTCGCTTTTTTCGTAGCTGAGCTTGTTCTCCAATTCGCTTTCCTTGACCTGCTGAAGCACGTCCTTGAACATTTCTTTCATTGCAGCCATAATGGAACCAATTATTTGATTAATTATGGCAACTATATTGATTGCACTTCTGGAAACTATCAGGTAATCTACGCACATCTTTCCTCTTTTAAAAATGGAACCGCAAATAGTACTCTGACATCTTATCGCAATAAGCCGCCTGTTGATGGATCTATTAAAACAGTTGCAACATTTACCCC
>DATMYZ010000214.1:0-3280 GCA_035560675.1 Clostridia bacterium | reverse complement strand
TAATAATTCAATATATGTTGGTTTTGAGAGGTAGAGCCATGCAAATTAGTTATAAAAACAGCCACGATATCGACAAGGCGCAGCTTCAAGAGTTGTTCTTGGCACTTGAATGGTCAAGCGGACATTATCCTGACAAGCTTGCGGCTGCGATGAAGAAATATGAGACGGTGTATACCGCCTGGGACGGCAACAAGTTGGTTGGGCTGTTGAGCGCGATGGATGACGGAGTCATGACGGCGTATATTCATTACTTTCTAGTTCATCCCGATTATCAGCGTCACGGCATAGGCAGACAGTTGATGGAGAGGGCAAAGCAGCATTATCAGGATTATCTTCGAATCGTGTTAATTGCCTATGATACGGCGGTGCCGTTTTATGAAGCCTGCGGCTTTGAAAAAGGCCGAGACGAAACGCCGATGTTTATTACCTCGCTGTGGACATAGTGCTGAAAAGAAACGGCAGGCAAATTGACGAACCGAATGCTTTGTGCTACCATACATACGAAAGGTTGGTGTAAAATCCATGAAGGATATTATTTCATGCAAGAACGCTCCGGGCGCTATTGGGCCGTATTCTCAGGCGGTTCGCGCCGGCAATTTTCTTTATATTTCGGGCCAGCTGCCCATTGACCCGGCTACCGGCGAATTCGCAGGGTCGGACATCACTGCCCAGACCGCTCAGGCACTTAAAAATATTGGTGCCATCCTCAAAGAGGCGGGCATGGATTACGGCGATGTGGTCAAAACCACTGTTCTGCTAAACGATATAAACGACTTTGTTCCCATGAACCGGGAATATGCCAACTACTTTATCAGCGACTGCCCGGCGCGTGCGGCCTTTGAGGTTGCAGCGTTGCCCAAGGCTGCGCTGGTAGAAATTGAAGCAGTGGCTTATAAAGAATAACAGCACGAAAAAACGCCCTGCCAAGCGTTATGGCGGGGCGTTTTAGCGCTATAATAGGCATTTTAATCTCATTATTTTAGGGTAAAACGAACGGTATCGTTTAACGGGGCGGCCGAAGAAAGCGCAGGGTTTTCTCGCAGGATATTGCCAGATAGGTTCAGTGGTAAGGCGTTTTTATCAGCACCAAGCGCAGCAAACAGCCCTTTGAGTGGAAAAAGCATAACGCCGGCCCAATATTCTCCCTGAAGATCTTCGCCTTGGGTGATATAAGCAGTCATTTGGGAAGTCAGGTTGTCATTCTCACAACGGGCCTCGGCCTGCCCATTTGACATCACCGACAATTGCAGCGTTTTGCTGCCGAGACAGAATACTGCCGACAGGCGTGCGGTGTCAACAGGTTTTGGTTCAAAAGAGAGAACCCGCACAAACAGGCTGTCCTCGTTGCGCCCCAGCTGCGCTTGCCCATAGATGCGCTCGTTTATAGGCACTGACTGTGCGCAGCCAAGCTTAATAACGCCAAGCGTATCAAAGCTCGGCTGGCCAGGAACACATTTTATCACATAATTCATTACTAGGCACCTCGTTTGCTTTTCAATGAAATAAGTATACCGCCTGCTGGGCAAATTATCAACCAATTGCAACAAAACCTCCAAGAAATGACACCCTGCAAACGGCAGTGTTTTATTTGACAAGCCTTGTTAGGCTGCGTTAAAATGAAAGGGCTTTATTTATATACACAAGGAGAACCCTAATGAAGAAATTGCTGTGTGCCATGCTGGCGTGTATGCTGCCAATATTGTTTTGTGCCTGTGCAACAACCGCCAAGAACACGGATGACCGCTGGCCGGTCACAGTGGGGAACGTTACCTTTACCCATGTACCCAAACAGGTGGTCACCCTTTCGCCTGCCATGACCGACACGCTGTATGCGTTGGGCTACGGCGGACGCATAGTTGGGGTGAGCAATTACTGCGAGACGCCGGACGAAGCACAGGATACCGTAGCCTGCGGAACGGCGTTAATGCCGGATACCGATACCATTTTGCAGTTAAAGCCCGACCTGTTGTTTTGTTCTGCTGTGCTGCCCACCAAGGCCACCAAGAGCCTGGAAGCGGCAGGGGTTCAGATTGTTGTGGTAACGCGTGCTGAGACCACTGAGGGCATATTAGAAAATTACCGCTTGATCTGCACTGCTTTCGAAGGCAGCAAAATGGGCGACCTTAAGACTGAACAACTTGCGCTATTTGTTCATACGACGCTTGACTATGTCAATTCGGCGGTAGCTCCGGCGTTGCCAAAGAAAGAAAATAAAGCGATTTATCTGCGGCAGCTGCCGTTTGTCATGGCCACCGGCGATACGCTTGAGGGTGAATTGCTTACTGATATGGGCTTTGTAAATCAGGGCGAAACCTATACCGGCTGGAGCTATCCGTTGGAGGCCGAGCCAGATTTAAACCCCAATTATATTTTCTGCGATACATCAGTCAGTCTCCAGGCGCTGCAAGGCAGTAATTATTATCAGAAGACCTCGGCTGTCACCTATGAGCATATTTTTACCTTCGACGCCAGAATATTCGAACGTCAGTCGCCCAGAATGTTTTTTGAACTGGAAGATTTGATGAAGAAAGCTTTCCCCGATGCATTTACAATGCCAAAGCCCTCGTTTGTCATGTCTATGCCTGAGCCCGAACCTGAGACCGAAAAAACATGGTGGCAAAAACTGCTCAAAAAATAATGATGCGGGACATCATTCGCTCCTACGTCATATGACAGGTAAGAAAAATAAACGTAATGTGTCATTTAATCCATAATAACGCGGCATGTGTCATATACTATAAGCGGGGTGTTATCATGATTAGATTAAAGCCGCTTTTGTTCAGTTTACTGATCAGCCTTGGCACAGGTAGCCTTTCGGGATTTTTAACACGCAATGCCATGCAGACGTATCAAACGCTGGTCCAGCCGCCCTTAGCGCCGCCTCCGGCGATTTTTCCAGTGGTATGGACGGTGCTGTATTTTTTAATGGGCGTTTCGGCATACCTGATATATGTTTCAAAATCTGCCGATAAACAGAGGGCGCTGCGGCTGTACGCGGCCCAGCTTGCTGTCAATTTCGTGTGGCCATTTGTATTCTTTTTGGCGCAGCGATATCTTTTGGCTTTTGTTGTGCTGGTTGTTTTATGGCTTTTAGTTTTTGAAATGATTCGAAGCTTCTATAGCATTAATCGCACTGCGGCGCTGCTTCAAATTCCTTATTTGCTGTGGTTGACCTTTGCGGGCTATCTGAATCTGGCAATCTATTTTTTAAATTGATGAAATAAACTCCGGGAATCTGCACCAGCAGGTTCCCGGAGTTTTAATGCTTTTAAACGCCCAC
>DATMYZ010000213.1:0-16089 GCA_035560675.1 Clostridia bacterium | reverse complement strand
GATATTATATACCTATTGGAACCAATTGTAAATACCAAAAGAACGTTTATTCTACCTTTGCCGACAAAAAGGCCGTGCCACTCAAAGTGACACGGCCTTTAAAGACATGAGATATGCTATTACACCAGCTCGATGATCGCCATCTCAGCCGCGTCACCGCGACGAGGGCCGGTACGGATAATACGGCAGTAGCCGCCGTTGGTATCCTTGTACTTGGGAGCGATATCATCAATGATCTTCTTTGCCACTGTTTCCTTGGTGATAAAGGAGAACACCTGACGCTTGGAATGGAGATCGCTGCGCTTTGCAGTGGTAACAATCTTCTCCGCTGCGGCGCGAACCTCCTTGGCACGGGTAACGGTGGTCTCAATGTGACCATTTTCCATCAGATAGGTCACCATTGCCCGCAGCATCGCCATGCGATGATCGCTGGTTCTGCCGAGTTTTCTTGTGCCTGGCATAGTTTATTCACTCCTTGCTATAAGGTTGTTTTTACATTAGGCAATTGAAATTGCCGCCGTAAAGAAAGCGGATCGCTGTTATTCCTCTTCCCTGCTCAAGTCAAAGCCCAACGACTGAAGCTTGGCAATGACCTCTTCAAGGGATTTCTTGCCGAGGTTTCTGACTTTCATCATTTCCTCGGGGGATTTGTTGACCAAATCACCTACGGTATTAACGCCAGCGCGCTTGAGGCAGTTGAATGCACGCACCGACAGGTCAAGCTCTTCAATTGTCATCTCAAGTGCCTTTTCCTTGCCCGAATCTTCCTTCTTTTCAAGGATTTCGGTGGAGAAGGTCTCATCAGAGAGATCCACAAAGTGGTTGAGTTGTCGATTGAGGATCTTGGCCGCGAGACTGACCGCTTCCTTGGCGGAAATGGTACCGTCTGTCCACACTTCTATCGTGAGTTTGTCATAGTCGGTAATCTGCTCGACGCGGGTGTTTTCAACCGTGTAGTTCACCTTGAGCACCGGCGTGTAAATGCTGTCTACCGCAATGGTGCCAATAGGCGCTTTTTCCAGCTCGATGATCTTGTTGCGGTCGGCCGGGACATAACCCTGGCCCTTTTGCAGCACAATCTCCATGGTCAGGCGTCCGCCCTCGCTGATAGAAGCGATATGCATATCGGGGTCGAGAATCTCAACGTCCGAATCACAGATGATGCTTCCGGCCGTAACCTCACACTCGCCCTCGGCGTCAATGCGAACCGTCTTGGGACCATCACAATAAAGCTTGGCGGTCAGGCCCTTGATGTTGAGGATAATCTCGGTGACATCCTCTTTAACACCTTCTACCGTAGAAAACTCATGCTGAATACCGTCAATTTTCACCGAAATTACAGCTACGCCGGGAAGCGAGGAGAGAAGCACACGTCTTAAGCTGTTGCCCAGCGTGGTTCCGAAACCGCGGTCCAGCGGTTCAGCGACAAACTTTCCGTAACGGCCATCATTTGATATTTGTGCGGTTTCAACCTTGGGCTCAATAATTTTAACCATAATAACCCTCCCTTTCGAGCGGCATTAATGCCGCCTCTGTCGTTCCCCTGCTGATTGACAAAAAGGGACTACTTAGAGTAGAGCTCGACGATGAGATGTTCAGAAACCTCATAATCAATCTCTTCACGATCGGGCAGCGAAACTACAGTGCCAGAGAAGTTCGCGGCATCCTTGGTCAGCCACTTGGGAACCAGCCACTTGGAGTTGTTTTCAATAATATCCTTAAACTTAACCGAAGTACGGCTCTTTTCACGGATAGCAATAACCTCACCAGGCTTTACAAGGTACGAGGGAATATCCACCTTCGCACCGCCAACAGTGAAATGGCCGTGGCCGATCAGTTGTCTGGCCTCGCGACGAGTGTTGGCATAGCCAAGACGAAACACAACGTTGTCTAAACGGCGCTCGAGCAGTTGCAGCAGAACCTCGCCGGTAATGCCACTGCCGCTGTTAGCCATCAGATAATATTTATAGAACTGCTTCTCAAGCACACCATAGATGAACTTGAGCTTCTGCTTCTCGTTGAGCTGCAGTGCATATTCGCTCTGCTTCTTACGCATATTCTGCTTCTGGTTGCGGTGGGACTCCTTGTGGATGCCCATGACAGCCGGAGAGATTTTGAGCGTCTTGCATCTCTTGAGAACAGGTTGCTTATTTGTAGCCATCAATCAATTCCTCCTTTATTCGATGATTAGACGCGTCTTCTCTTGGGAGGGCGGCATCCATTATGGGGGATCGGGGTAACGTCCTTGATTAGGCTGACCTCAAGTCCCGCAGCCTGAAGCGCGCGGATAGCTGCCTCACGACCCGAGCCGGGGCCCTTAACATAGACTTCAACAGTCTTCAAGCCGTGCTCCATCGCAGCCTTTGCAGCGGTTTCAGCAGCAGTCTGTGCGGCAAACGGGGTAGATTTTCTTGAGCCTCTAAAGCCCAAGCCACCCGAAGACGCCCACGACAACGCATTACCCTGGGTATCAGTAATGGTGACGATGGTGTTGTTAAAGGTGGACTGGATGTGCGCTGCACCGCGCTCAATGTTCTTGCGCTCACGGCGGCGAGTACGGGTGACAACGCCCTTCTTAGTCTGTTTAGCCATCTAAATGTGTCCCTCCCTTACTTCTTCTTGTTGGCAATGGTCTTCTTAGGACCCTTGCAGGTGCGGGCATTGGTCTTGGAGCGCTGTCCACGGACCGGCAGACCCTTTCTGTGACGGACGCCGCGATAGCACCCAATTTCAACAAGACGCTTGATATCAAGATGAACACGGCCGCGAAGATCGCCTTCTACCGTGAGGTTCTTGTCGATATACTCACGCAGCGCAGCCTCGTCGGCTTCGGTGAGGTCCTTAACGCGGGTGTCGGGATTGATTCCGGTTGCCTTGAGAATGTCGTTGGCGGTTTTGCGACCAATACCAAAGATATAGGTCAGACCGATTTCAACGCGTTTCTCGCGCGGCATGTCAATACCAGCTATACGAGCCATTCTTTGTTACACCTCCATTGTTTTCGGTTGGCGTTAGCCCTGACGCTGTTTGTGCTTGGGGTTCTCGCAGATCACCATAATGCGACCCTTGCGCTTGATCACCTTGCACTTTTCACACATAGGCTTAACGGAAGGTCTTACTTTCATGATAAATACCTCCATTCTAGGGAGCGGCCTAAAATTAAAAAATTACTTATGGGCGCCTTGCCGCTCAGAAAAGCGCCTCACAAGAACGGTCTTACACTATTTGGATCTCCAGGTAATCCGGCCTTTGGTAAGATCATAAGGAGAAATCTCCATCGTGACCTTGTCGCCGGGGAGGATCCGGATAAAGTTCATGCGCAGCTTGCCGGAAATATGCGCGAGAAGCTTGTGGCCCCCCTGAATTTCTACAACAAACTGAGCATTGGGCAGAGCTTCTTTTACGATGCCCTCCACCTCGATGACGTCATCCTTTGCCAAGGTCATTCCCCTCCTTGTCACAATTCACAGCAAACGCGCGCAAGGCGCTTTTAAGCTTTCGGTCGGTCGTCATGCAGTCGTCAGAAAGCTTTGCTGCGGTTACGGCCAAATGCTTATTTCGCTTGCGCTTCGGTCGCGCCAACGGTCGGCTTTTGCCATCTACAATCAAGGTAAAGTCTTCATCAGACACGAGCACGGCAAACCATTTACCGGCATCGCGACCCGCAAGGGCCCTTACCACCATGCCTGGGCGCATATTAAGCCACCTCACAATCTTGTGAGAATGACCGGTCCGTCCGGGGTAATGGCGATGGTATGCTCAAAGTGCGCCGAAAGCGATTTATCTCTGGTCACAACCGTCCAGTCATTAGCCAAAACCCGAACACCCCATGCGCCAGCGTTGATCATCGGCTCTATGGCAATTACCATACCGGCCGTCAATCTCACACCATGCCCCGCAGTGCCATAATTAGGCACCTCAGGCGCCTCATGGAGATCTTTGCCAACGCCGTGCCCAACATATTCACGCACGACCGAATAGCCTAGTGGCTCCACCGTATTTTGCACCGCGGACGAAATGTCCCCGATGCGGTTGCCCACAACCGCCTGCGCAATTCCATTTGCAAGCGCTGTCCGGGTTCCATCCAGCAGCGCCTGCGCCTGTGGTGTAATCTTGCCGCACGCAAAGGTGTAGGCCGAGTCGCCGTGATAGCCACCGATCTTGGCGCCGACGTCGATGCTCACAATATCCCCTTCACAGATGACTCTGTCGCCAGGAATGCCATGAATGACCTCGTCATTGACCGAGATGCAGGCGGAAGCGGGAAAGCCGCCGTAGCCCAGAAAAGAGGGCTTCGCCCCGCATCTCACAATATAATCGTGGATGACACGATCAACCTGCCGGGTTGTTACGCCGGGCTTAACCGCTGCACCGCCCGCGTGGAGCGCCGCCGCCGTAATGGCACCGGCCTTTCGCATCAACTGCAGCTCTTCTTTTGTTTTAAGGATTACCATCATCAGTCAACTCCAAGCACAGAAAGGATTTTGGCGGTAACCTTATCCATTTCCATTGTGGCATCAATTATTGTTAAGATGCCATGGTCGCGGTAGTAATCTACCAACGGTTCGGTCTGCTCATGATAAACCTCAAGACGCTTGAGCACCGTTTCAGGTGCGTCGTCATTTCTGATGCAAAGTGCGCCACCGCATTTATCGCAAGTCCCCTCTTTTTTAGGAGGGTTGTTGATCATATGATACGGTGTGCCGCACTTGGTGCAGATACGTCTGCCGGTCATGCGGGCTATGATCTCCTCGTCGGTGATCTCAAGCTTAATAACTGCGTCAACCTTGCCGCCCATTTCCTCAAACTCCTGCGCCTGCACAACAGTGCGCGGGAATCCGTCCAAAATATAGCACTTGCTGGTATCCGGCTGCTTAAGCCGCTTTAAATGATTGGCTACCATTTCGACGACTAGCTCATCGGGAACCAGCTTGCCGCGTTCGGTATAAGACTGAAAACGTTTCCCCAATTCCGACCCGCTGTTTATAGCTTCACGGATAATGTTGCCAGTTCCGATAATCGGAATATTCAGCCTTTTAGAAACGATTTCAGCCTGCGTACCCTTACCAGCACCGGGGGCGCCAAGTAATATCATTTTCATGACTGTTACATGCCTCCACTCATTATTCCAGGAAACCCTTATAATGACGCATCATCATCTGGCTCTCAAGCTGACGCACTGTGTCGAGCGCAACGCCTACAATAATGATGATCGAGGTTCCACCCAATGAAATATTCATTTTGGTCAGAGCACCTACGCCGATTGGCACAGTGGCAATTAGACCCAGGAACAAGCCGCCCAAAAAGGTGGTCTTGCCAACAATCTTCGAAATATAGTCGGAGGTCGGCTTACCCGGGCGAATGCCGGGAACCGTCCCACTGTTCTTGCGGAGATTATTGGAAATTTCAATAGGGTTATACTGAATGGCAACATAAAAATAGTTAAAGCCGATGATCAGTACAAAATAAAGAATCGCATACAACAGGGTGTTATAGTTAAACAGCGACAGAAATTTCCCTAAAAAGGAATCAGCTGAAGCGTTTACAAACCCGTTGATGGTGGAGGGAATTGCAAGGATAGTCGAAGCAAAAATAATGGGGAGAACACCCGACATATTGACCTTGATCGGAATGAAGGTGGTCTGCCCGCCATACTGCTTGCGACCTACAATTCTTTTTGCATACTGCACGGTGATGCGGCGTTCGGCGTTTGTCATTACAATAATAAATGCGATGACAAACAGGAACATGACGCACACGAGCGGTACACCGAAGAAATAGAAAGTATAGCCATCGATGGCGTATTTGATATATTCAACCATCGTGTTCAGCACAGCCCCGCCACGCGACACAATGCCAATAAAAAGAATCATCGAAATGCCGTTGCCAATGCCCTTGGCATCAATACGTTCACCCAAAAACACAACCAGCATTGCGCCTGCGGTAAAGCACAGAACAATAATGATGCGGGCAAAGTAGTACTGCCAGCCGGTAAAGGACTCAATCGCGCCCTGGGCGTTAAGAAGCGTCATATACGCATACGCCTGAAGCAGCGCAAGGCCAAGTGTTGTGTAGCGGGTAATTTTGGCCAATCTGCGCTTACCCTCCTCACCCTCTTTGGCCAGATTCTCTAGATAGGGAATGGCCACGGTGAGGAGCTGAATCACGATAGAAGACGTGATATAGGGCGATATTGAGAGAGCAAAAAGCGTGCTGCGCGAGAAAGCGCCACCGGTGAGAACATCGAGATAGCCAAAGATGCCGCCGGTAGCACTTACCATCTGGCCAAGCGCCGTCGGGTCAAGAAAAGGTACGGGAATCTGCGAACCGACTCTCGTCAGCATTAAAATAAAAAGGGTAAAGAGAAGTTTTTTTCTGAGATCCTCAATTTTCCAAGCGTTCCTGAGGGTTTCCAGCATATTACTTCACCTCGGCCTTTCCTCCCGCTGCCTCAATCTTTTCCTTGGCGGTTGCGGAGAAAGCCGTTGCAACCACGGTGAGCTTACGATTGAGCTCGCCTCTGCCCAGGATTTTGATTCCGTCGCGGGTATTCTTAACAATGCCGGCCTTTGAAATGGCCTCGGCATCTACGACCGCGCCGTCTTCAAAACGGTTGAGAACATCCACGTTGATAGAGATATATTCCTTGGCGAAGATGTTGTTGAAACCTCTCTTAGGAATACGTCTCTGGAGAGGCATCTGACCGCCTTCAAAGCCAGGACGCACACCGCCGCCGGAACGGGCCTTCTGACCCTTGTGGCCTTTGCCCGCAGTCTTGCCGTTGCCGGAGCCAGTTCCTCTGCCCTTGCGATACGCTTCTTTGACAGAGCCGGGCGCCGGGGATAACTCATGCAGTTTCATGATAGCTTGCACCTCCTTGTTATGCCTCGGTCCAAGCGACTAAGTGGGAGATCTTATTGATCTTGCCTCTGGTTGCCGCATTGTCAGGCTGAATAGTTTCATTGCCGATCTTATGAAGACCGAGTGCTTTGGCGGTGGCAATCTGGTCCTGCTTAGAACCTACAAGGCTCTTGACCAGCTTTACTTTGATGTTAGCCATATCCACTAACCTCCTAGCCCAATATCTCGTCAACGGATTTGCCGCGGATGGCGGCTATCTCGTCGACGTTACGCAGAGACCGCAGACCGTTGATGGTGGCGGTCACAACATTGCAGGGGTTGTTGGAGCGCTGGCACTTTGTTCTGATGTCCTTAATGCCGGCAACTTCCAGCACGGCACGCACCGGGCCGCCAGCGATAACGCCAGTACCCTGAGGGGCGGGGAGCATCAGCACAGAGCCTGCGCCAAATTTTCCGATAATCTCATGAGGGATGGTCGTCCCCCTGAGTGAAATCTTAAACAGATTCTTCTTGGCATCCTCAATGCCCTTGCGGATCGCATCGGGGACTTCGCCGGCCTTTCCAAGACCGTAGCCGACAGTGCCGTTTCCGTCACCGACGACGACTAGCGCGGCGAATTTGAAAATTCGACCGCCCTTAACCGTTTTAGAAACACGGTTTATGGCGACAACTCTCTCATTGAGTTCTAATGCCGTTGCGTCTATACGAGCCAATCCTATCCCTCCTTAGAAGTTGAGACCGCCCTCGCGGGCACCCTCAGCAAGTTCTTTAACGCGTCCGTGGTAGATGTAGCCGCTACGGTCGAATACGACATTAGTAATGCCCTTTTCGGCTGCGCGCTGTGCAACAATTTTGCCAATTGCACGAGCTGCATCTTTGTTTGCGCCCTTATCGGCAAAGGTCTTCTCCAGCGAAGAAGCAGACACCAGAGTGACGCCGGCTTTGTCGTCGATGATCTGAGCATAAATGTTCTTCTCGGAACGGAAAACGCTCAGGCGGGGACGCTCTGCTGTACCGCTGACCTTATTTCTGACGCGGAAATGCCGCTTAAGACGTGCTTTATTGCTATCAGGCTTTGTGATCATTTGCATTCACTCCTTTCTTTACTTCTTGCCCTTACCGGCCTTGCCTTCCTTGCGGATGATGACTTCGCCAGCGTATCTGATGCCCTTGCCCTTATAAGGCTCCGGCGGGCGCTTCTCGCGCACCTCTGCTGCGAACTGTCCAACCGCCTGCTTGTCGGCCCCGATAATAATAATCTTGTTCGGTGCGGGAACCTCAATGGTGATGCCGTCGATTTCGCTCACAGTGACCTGGTGCGAATAACCGAGGTTCATAACGAGGCTTTTGCCCTGCTTAGCGACACGGTAACCGACGCCATTGACCTCAAGATCCTTCTTGAAGAGCTCGTGGCAGCCGGTGATCATGTTTGCGACCAGCGTTCTGGTCAAGCCGTGCAGGCTGCGGTGACGGGGATCATCCGACGGACGGGTGACGATAACCTCGGCGCCCTCTACCGCAATGTTCATATCCGGGTCAAACGCGCGGGTCAGGGTGCCCTTAGGGCCCTTGACGGTGACCTCGCTGCCGTTGATCTTGACTTCGACGCCTGCGGGGATGGCGATATGCTTTCTTCCGATTCTAGACATCTCTTAGCGCCCCCCTTACCAGACGAAGGCGAGCACTTCGCCGCCAACGTTCTGCTTTTTGGCTTCCTTGTCGGTCATGATGCCTTTTGATGTCGAAAGAACGGCAATGCCAAGTCCTCTCATTACTCTGGGCATCTCTTCGCAACTGGTATAGATACGAAGACCCGGCTTGGAAACTCTTCTTAAACCGGTGATAACGGGAGTTTTGCCCGCAGTGTACTTGAGTACAATGTGAATAACGCCCTGCTTGCCGTCTTCTTGAACGGTAAAGCCTTTAATATAGCCCTCATCCAACAGAATCTGGACAATCGCCTTCTTCATGTTAGAGGCGGGAACATCGACCGTATCGTGCTTTGCTGTGCTCGCATTACGTATGCGGGTGAGCAAATCAGCGATGGTATCGGTGATATGCATGCCGTTAACCTCCTTTGTATACTCTTACCAGCTTGCCTTACGCACGCCGGGAATCTGTCCTTTGTACGCCAGCTCTCTAAAGCAGATACGGCAAACGCCGTATTTTCTCAGATACGCATGGGGACGGCCGCAGATCTTGCATCTGTTATATTCTCTGGAAGAGAACTTCGCAGGGCGCTGCTGCTTAATTTTCATACTGGTCTTTGCCATGCTGTAAATCTCCTCCCTTACTTGGCGAACGGGCAACCGAGCTCTGCGAGCAGGGCCTTGCCTTCTTCGTCGGTCTTGGCGGTGGTGACAAAGGAAATATCCATGCCGCGCACCTTATCTATCTTGTCGAACTCAATTTCGGGGAACATAAGTTGTTCCTTTAAGCCGAAAGTAAAATTGCCTCTGCCGTCAAAGCCGTTTGCCGAAATGCCGCGGAAGTCGCGGACACGGGGCAGCGCAACGGAAAAGAGTCTGTCGACAAATTCAAACATTCTGTCGCCGCGAAGGGTAACTTTGCAGCCAACAGGCATGCCTTCGCGAAGCTTAAAGTTCGCAACCGACTTCTTCGCTTTGCAGATCACGGCACGCTGGCCGGTAATCTTACCGAGATCCCCGACAATAGCCTCTATAATCTTGGGGTTGTCTCTACCTTCGCCGCAAGCGACGTTGATAACGACCTTCTCAAGCTTGGGGATCTGCATGACACTCTTGTAGCTGAATTTCTTCATCAGCTCACCGGACACTTCGTTGATATAACGGTCTTTTAATCTAGCCATGTGTTCAATCCTCCTCGCTTAAAAAGTCGCGTTGCATTTTTTGCAAACACGCGTTTTGGTTCCATCCGCCAGCACTTTATGGGCCACTCTAGTAGCCTTGCCGCAGGAAGGGCAGACAAGCATCGCCTTGCAGGCGTAAAAAGCGCCCTCAGCCTTGACGATACCGCCAGCTTCGCCGGCACGGCGGGGCTTAACATGCTTTGTAACCATGTTGATGCCCTCTACGATGAGCTTCTGCTCCTTGGGAGAGGTCTGCAAAACCTTGCCCTTCTTGCCCTTATCTTTGCCGGACAGGATGACGACCGTGTCATCTCTTTTGACATGAAGTTTATTCACGCTCGTGCACCTCCGTTACAGAACCTCGGGAGCGAGGCTCAAAATTTTCAGGTAGTCCTTTTCGCGAAGCTCTCTCGCAACCGGTCCAAAGATACGGGTACCCTTGGGGTTCTTGTCTTCTTTGATAATGACTGCCGCGTTATCGTCAAAGCGGATATAGGTGCCGTCTTCACGGCGCAGGCCCTTTGCGGAACGAACCACAACAGCCTTGACTACATCTCCCTTTTTAACCGCGCCGCCGGGAGCAGCTTTCTTCACCGACGCTACGATTATATCACCAATATTGGCGTATCTTCTTCTGGTGCCGCCGAGCACTCGGATGCACATAAGCTCCTTAGCGCCGCTATTATCGGCAACCTTAAGATAAGTTTGCATCTGAATCATGAGCGGTTTCCTCCTTTCGGTATCCGCCGGTTTGCCGGGGCCTCTATGGGGGCCACTACACACTGCCCATTCGCAGTGGCGCTCAAACCGGTTTCTTTAAGTTAATTACTTAGCCTTTTCAAGAATGGTAACCACGCGCCAATTCTTATCCTTAGAAATCGGGCGGGTCTCCATGATCTCAACCTTATCGCCAACGCCGCAGGAATTAGACTCGTCGTGGGCCTTAAACTTCACGGTGCGCTTAACGATCTTCTTGTAAAGGGGATGACGGACCTTATCCGCCACAGCAACAACAACGGTTTTGTCCATCTTATCGCTTACGACAACGCCGATTGTGGTTTTTCGCAAGTTTCTCTCACTCACAGTTATATCCTCCTTTCGACGTTACGCCTTTTTGCGCCCGACTTCACCGATCAGCGTCTTGACACGGGCAATATCCTTACGGACGGCCACGAGACGCAGGGGGTTGTCGAGCTGGTTGATGGTGTGCTGAAATCTGAGGTTAAAAAGCTCCGCCTTAAGGTCGACGAGCTTCTGCTCAAGCTCATTGACAGACAGTTCTCTGAGTTCTGACGCCTTCATTAGCCTTCAACCTCCTCTTCCTTCTTAACAAACTTGCACTTAATGGGCAACTTGTGCATAGCGAGACGCATAGCCTCGCGGGCAAGCTCCTCGGTAACGCCGCCGATCTCGAACATCACGCGGCCAGGCTTGACGACAGCAACCCAGTACTCGGGGCTGCCCTTACCGGAACCCATTCGGGTCTCAGCGGGCTTCTCGGTGACAGGCTTGTCGGGGAAAATCTTGATCCAGACCTGACCGCCACGCTTAATGTAACGGGTCATAGCAATACGAGCTGCCTCAATCTGGTTAGAGGTGATCCAAGCAGGCTCAAGGGCCTGCAGACCGTACTCGCCGTTGGAAACAAAGTTACCACGGGTGGCCTTGCCGGTCATTCTACCTCTGTGAACTCTACGGTATTTTACTCTCTTGGGCAGAAGCATTATTTGCTGCCTCCTTCCTTACGGGACTGTCTGGCCTCCTGCAGAACTTCTCCTGCGTAGATCCAGACCTTTACGCCAATTTTGCCATAAGTGGTATCAGCCTCGGCAAAGCCGTAGTCGATATCTGCACGAATGGTTTGCAGCGGAATGGTTCCTTCGTGATAGTGCTCGGTTCTGGCGATTTCAGCACCGCCCAAACGGCCTGAAACCTGAACTTTAATGCCCTTTGCGCCGAACTTCATCGCACGGCCAATGGCCTGCTTCATTGCGCGGCGGAAAGATACACGGCCCACGAGCTGCGCCGCGATATTCTCGGCGACGAGCTGCGCGTTCTTATCAGCCGACTTAACTTCGACGACGTTGACAAAAACGTTGACCTTGTTTTCCTTGTTCTTGTTGATCATCTTCTCGCACTCGAGGCGAATTTTTTCAATCTCAGAACCCTGACGGCCGATGACAACACCGGGACCTGCACAGTGAATATGAATTTTGACCTTAGCGGCGTCGCGCTCGATCTCAATCTTGGGGATACCCGCGTCAAAAAGACGCTTTTTAAGAAATTTTCTCAGCTGGTAATCTTCTACAAGGATGTCGCCGAAAGCGTTGTCCTTGGCAAACCAGCGGGAATCCCAATCCTTGATAACGCCTACTCTAAAGCCATGTGGATTGACTTTCTGGCCCATTCAGTTTACCCTCCTCTTTCGGTTATTCCTTTTCCTTCACAACAATCGTCACGTGAGAAGTGCGTTTGTGAATGCTAAACGCTCTTCCCTGTGCTCTGGGCATAATGCGCTTCATGGTGATGCCGGGGGTGACGAAGCACTCGGCGACATAAAGCTGCTTTTTGTCCATGTTGTGATTATTCTCTGCGTTTGCCATTGCGCTCTTTAAGAGCTTGGTAACCGGTTCGCTTGCAGCCTTAGGGGTGTGTCTCAGGATTGCAAGCGCAAGGTCAGTGGGCTTGTTACGGATGAGATCGAGAACGATCTGCACCTTGCGAGGCGCAATGCGAATGCCTCGCAGATATGCTCTAGCTTCCATGATTTTTCCTCCTTTCGGCTACTTACCGGTTTTCTTGGCGCCGGCGTGTCCACGGAAGGTTCTGGTGGGAGCAAACTCACCGAGCTTGTGTCCGACCATATCCTCGGTGACATATACCGGAACGTGTTTGCGCCCATCATGAACAGCAAAGGTGTGTCCGACAAAATCCGGGAAGATCGTGGAGGATCTGCTCCAGGTTTTGAGTACCTTCTTCTCGTCGGAGGCGTTCATCGCCATAACGCGTGCCAACAGCTTTTCATGCACGTAAGGGCCTTTTTTAATACTTCTACCCATAGTCGACTAAACCTCCTTACTTAGCGTTGCGACGCTTGACAATATATTTGTCAGAGCGGTGATGTTTGTCTCTGGTCTTGTAACCCAGTGCAGGCTTGCCCCACGGGGTAACAGGGCCGGGACGACCGATTGGGCTCTTGCCCTCGCCGCCGCCGTGCGGGTGATCACAGGGATTCATGACCGAGCCGCGGACGGTCGGACGGAAGCCCATGTGGCGGGTACGGCCAGCCTTGCCGATAGAGACATTTTCGTGATCGATGTTGCCCACTTGGCCTATGGTAGCCATGCAGGAAACAGGAACCTTGCGAAGCTCTCCGGAGGGGAGGCGAAGCAGGGCGAAGCCGCCTTCCTTAGCCATCAACTGAGCCATAACGCCTGCGGCGCGAGCCAGCTGAGCGCCCTTGCCAGGATAAAGCTCAACATTGTGGATAAAGGTACCAACCGGAATGTTGATAAGCTCCAGCGCATTGCCGGGCTTGATATCGGAACCCAGGCCGCTGGTGACGGTATCGCCAACACTTAAGCCGTTTGGGGCGATAATGTAGCGCTTTTCGCCACTCGCGTACTGAACCAGCGCGATGTGCGCCGAACGGTTGGGATCGTACTCGAGCGTCAGCACAGTTGCGGGAACACCCTGCAGGTCGCGCTTGAAGTCGATGATACGATATTTTCTGCGATTTGCACCGCCGCGGTGACGGACGGTTATTCTGCCGGTATTGTTACGGCCGGAATGCGCCTTGATGACGGTCAGCAGGCTCTTTTCAGGAGCCACCTTGGAAAGGCCCGAATAATCGGTGACGGTCATCTGACGGCGGGACGCGGTCGTCGGCTTATAAGATTTGATTGCCATCTGATGTTTCACTCCTCATAACTTGTTAGCGGGAATTATGAGACTCCCATACCCAAGTCGTCGTATTTCTCATTTGGCCGCATTGAAGCAGCGTTAGATCATGCTCTCAAAGAACTCGATCTTCTTGGAGTCCGCCTTGATGGTAACGACGGCCTTCTTCCAGCCTCTGGTGAGGCCCTGGGTTTTGCCCATGCGCTTCATCTTGCCTCGCACGTGCATGGTATTGACAGCATCCACCTTAGTGCCAGGGAACAAAGTCTCAACCGCAGAAGCAATTTCGATCTTGTTCGCATCCTTGGCAACCTCAAAGGTGTACTTGCCGACGCCGAGGCCGCTCATGCTGCGCTCGGTGATGATCGGTCTAATGATGATATCCTGTGCGGTTTTCATTTAAGCGTACACCTCCTCGATCTTTGCGATGGCGTCCTTGGCAACGACCAGTTTCTTGGCGTTGACAATGTCATAGACGTTAATGGTGTTGGTCAGCGCAGTCTTGACGCCCGGGATGTTGGCAGCAGATTTAATCAGCTTCTCGTTCTTCTCAGCAGCGACAAGCAGAGTCTTGCAGTCCGCGCCAAGCGCCTTGAGCATCTCGATGACCGGCTTGGTCTTGAATTCCTCAATTTTGATCTCGTCAACAACGATGAGGTTCTCTTCGAGCACCTTAGAGGAGAACACCGACTTCATTGCCAGTCTTCTGACCTTCTTATTGAGGGAATAGCTGTAATCGCGGGGCTTGGGGCCAAGCGCAATACCGCCATGATACCACTGGGGCGCTCTGATGGAGCCCTGTCTGGCGTGGCCGGTACCCTTCTGTCGCCACGGCTTTCTGCCGCCGCCTCTGACCTCGGTTCTGGTCAGCGTGGACTGTGTGCCCTGACGCTGGTTTGCGAGGTAGTTCTTCACAACCGCATGGACGGCAATCTTGTTGGGTTCGATACCGAACACCGTATCGGAAAGCTCGATCTCTCCGACCGAAGCGCCCGCCATGTTGTAAACTGTAACCTTCGGCATGATGATTCCTCCTCCCTTTAAGCCTTCTGGCCCTTGACGGCGTTGGTAATGTAAACATAACCGCCCTTAGGGCCGGGGATCGCGCCGCGCAGCGCAATCAAATTGTTTTCTGCGTCAACCTTGACAACATCAAGATTCTGTATGGTAACACGCTCGGCGCCCATGTGTCCGGGCATCTTCTTGCCTTTGAAGATTCTGGACGGGGTAGAGTTGGCACCCATAGAACCCGCATGTCTTGCGACAGGGCCGGTGCCGTGAGTTGCCTTGAGAGAGCGATTGCCGTAACGCTTGATGGTGCCGGCAAAGCCCTTGCCCTTGCTGGTGCCAGAGACGTCCACCTTGTCGCCGGTGGCAAAAACGTCTGCTTTGATGATGTCTCCGACGTTCATGCCGCCTGCGCCATCGAGCTTGAACTCGCGCAGCAAGCGCTTGATTGCAACGTCAGACTTGGCAAAATGGCCCTTCATGGGCTTATTCACGTGCTTGTCCGAGACCTCGCCGAAACCGATCTGCACGGATTCATATCCGTCGTTTTCGGCCGTCTTCTTCTGAACGACGACGCAAGGACCCGCCTCAATGACGGTGACCGGAATGAAGCTACCGTTCTCATCGAACAGCTGAGTCATGCCGAGCTTTTTGCCGATGATTGCTTTTTGCATTTGAAATTTCCTCCTTTGGTTATTGGTTGGCCGCCATAAGGCGTTATGCCAACATTACCTTTGCGCGCAAAATTGCGACGCATTTGTCAAGCGGCTAATACTAGCTGTATTAGAGCTTGATTTCGATCTCGACGCCCGCAGGGAGCTCAAGACCTGTAAGTGCCTCTACCGTCTTGTTGGATGGGCGGAGAATGTCGATGAGACGCTTATGGGTTCTCATCTCAAACTGCTCGCGGGAGTCCTTGTACTTATGGACCGCGCGCAGGATGGTCACAATCTCCTTATCGGTGGGCAGCGGGATCGGACCAGAAACCTTGGCACCGGTGCGCTTTGCGGTTTCAACAATCTTCTCTGCGGCCGCATCAACCAGCTGATGGTCGTAGCCTCTTACTCGAATACGGATTTTTTCTTTGACTGCCATTTTTCATCGCCTCCTGTTATTGTTATAAGAGACGCCCTTTTCAATCCACTGTGCCGTGTGTTTTCTCGTTTTGTCTGTAAAAACCCGGTTAAACCGCAGGACGCAGTTTAGCCGGGTAGGCGCAATGAGCCTCACACAAACATATAAGCAAATTCCTCTGCTATATCGGGTTTGATGGGTCGCCCGGTTTTAAATCGGACATACTCCGCGGAAATTCCCCGCCTCGAAGGACGGCCACCTCCCGCATCAACGCATATCTCAGCAGTCACGCAAGGTATATAATATCACAGTAAAACGGCATTTGCAAGCATTTTTTTACGTTTCAAGAAATTTTTTTGCATCAAATGCCCGGTAATTTTTTGCTGCCAGATGAAATAATTTTATCCACCTAAACC
>DATMYZ010000212.1:0-3737 GCA_035560675.1 Clostridia bacterium | reverse complement strand
GGTATGTTTTATAAAAAAATCCAGCCCAATTGCAGTCATTTTCTTTGACTTCATTATGGCCGGTGTTATAATAATTGGTAGTTAAATCGGCGACACACCTTTCTATTAAAAGCAAAGGAGCATGCACATGAGACAGTTGATGACAGGCAATGAAGCTGTCGCCCGTGGCGCGTGGGAAGCGGGCGTTCACTTTGCGGCAGCCTACCCCGGAACTCCCAGCACTGAAATTATGGAAAATATCTCTGCCTATGATGAGATTACCTGTGAATGGTCGCCGAATGAAAAGGTTGCCTACGAGGCGGCCTATGGTGCGTCACTTGCCGGTGGGCGGGCTTTGGCCTCGATGAAGCATGTGGGTATAAACGTGGCGGCCGACCCGCTATTTGCTAGCGTGTATATGGGGGTTAATGGGGGATTGGTGGTTATTTCGGCCGACGAGCCGGGACAGCATTCTTCGCAAAGTGAACAGGATAACCGCAACTACGCCAGAGCGGCACGCATGCCTATGTTGGAACCCGCTGATAGCCAAGAATGCCTGGACATGGTTAAGGCGGCGTTTGAATTATCTGAGCGGCTGGATCTGCCAGTACTGATCAGGCTGACCACCCGAATCTGTCATTCTAAAAGCATTGTAGAAACACACACCCGTGAGGAGGTGGAAATCCGAGGCTATAAAAAGGATGTCACCAAAACCATTACGGTGCCAGCGATGGCGCGTGGTCTACGGCTGACGCTTGAAAAACGGGTAGTCAAGGCTACAGAATGTTCTGAAAGCAGTGTATTTAACCGAATTGAAACCGGCGGAAATAAAATTGGCGTTGTCGCTTCGGGCGTATGTCATTATTATGCTAAAGAAGTGTTTGGCGAATCGGCCTCTTATTTAAAGTTGGGCATGAGCTGGCCGATGCCTGATAAGCTGATAACTGATTTCTGCCACTCGGTAGAAACAATTTATATTGTGGAGGAAAATGATCCTTATATCGAGTCGGAGGTTCAACGGCTTGGGTTTGTTGCTCACGGACGCGATACCTTTCCCTTTTGTGGTGAGCTAATGCCCGACGTATTGCGCCGGTCATTGCAAGGTGCAACGCATCCTACGCTCGAATATGACCGTTCGAAGGTGCTTCCCCGCCCGCCAATGCTCTGTGCAGGGTGTCCCCACCGCGGCCTGTTTTATGAGCTTGGCAAGAAAAAGAATGTATTAGTAGCGGGTGATATCGGTTGCTATACACTCGCCTTTTCAAAGCCATTTGATGCGATGGACTGGGATATCTGCATGGGGGCGGCCTTTTCTTCGGGCCACGGCGCCCAGAAGATATTTGATAAAAAAGGCGTTGATACCCGCGTGGTGTCGGTCATGGGCGACTCGACATTTTTTCATACTGGTATTAACTCGCTTATCGATGTGGCCTATAACGGCTCAACTACCGTCAATATTATTCTTGATAACCGCATCACCGGCATGACCGGGCATCAGGAAAATCCGGGTAGCGGGCAGACGATCAAAGGCGAGCCGTCGAATGCAATTTCTATTGAGCAGCTGGTGCGTACCATCGGCATTAAGCATGTTCGGGTGATCAACCCCAATATCATTCAAGAGGTGCGAGAGACGCTTAACTGGGCGTTGTCGCTCGACGCCCCATCGGTCATCATCACCCGCTGGCCCTGTGTTTTAAAGCGCTTTTCGGCTGAGGATAAGCAAGAATTCCCCAGCGCATTTAAGCATAAGATGATGGTTTCAGAAAAATGTATTGGCTGTAAAGTTTGTTTAAAGTGTGGATGTCCAGCCATTTCTTTTAATTTCAGCGAAAAGAAATCAGATATTGACCGCGATATGTGTGTAGGCTGCACCGTTTGCGCGCAGGTCTGTCCGGTTGGCGCCATCATCAGGGAGGGGGAATAAATCATGCGCGAAGTAAAAAGCGTTCTGCTGGTCGGCGTGGGTGGGCAGGGCACCATTTTAGCGGCAAAGCTTTTGACACTGGGCTTGGTGGAGGCTGGTTACGACGTAAAAATGAGTGAGATTCACGGCATGAGTCAACGCGGAGGCAGCGTTTCTTCGCAGGTGCGCTATGGCACACGAGTGCTCTCCCCCGTCATTGAGCTCGGCGGCGCGGATGTATTGGTATCGTTTGAAAAAATGGAAGCGTTGCGCTGGCTGGAGTATCTCAAACTGAACGGCGAGATTATTGTCAACGATTACGAAATTCCCTCGATGCCGGTGCTTTCAGGTTTAGTCGAATATCCTGGTGGCGTAATAGAGGAACTATGTGCAAGGGCGAGAACCATTGTGATTGATGCCGCGGAGGAAGCTGAAAAGCTGGGCAGCGCAAAGGCGATGAATATTGTGCTGCTGGGGGCCGCTGTTCGGTTGCTTGGGCTGGAGCATATCGACTGGACCACCATTATTAAAGACAATGTGAAATCACAGTTTGTTGAGCTTAATCTTATGGCGTTTGAATCAGGCAAGGCGCTCGCAGAAACAAAATAAACGGCTTTTGCAACACGACCCTGTTGTAAAATAGTGCACAAAAATGCGCCTTGTTTTGGCTCCGAAAGCCATTTCAAAGCGCATTTAAATCTTTTCTTGAGCAGAATATAAGGAATCCCTGCATGGGGATTCCCGGCGCTGCTTAAGAGCAGTATTTGTTAGGTTTAACGTGTTAACCGCTGAGATATTATCCACGGCCTAGGGGAGCTTTTAGGGCAGTAACCTTAGTTTTTTAATGCTCCCAAAACAACGCTATTCATCATTTTTTAACAATATTCTCTCAGGCGGTTGCCCTTTGGGGCAAAAGCAGGTAAACTATAAAGGTAAATTCAAAAGCGAAGGACGATTGTTTTATGCCCCGGAAGATTAGTTATAATGCCCCTGTGGTGCTCACTTTTTCTTTGCTGTCTCTTGCGGTGCTGCTGCTGGGGAATGCGACGGCGGGTGTTACCACCGCCAATTTTTTTACGCTAAAGTTTACCGCGTTCAGTGATCCTCTGCTCTACCTTCGGCTGTTTACTTATGTGCTGGGGCATGCTAATTGGGAGCATTATAGCGGCAACATTATGCTGCTGCTGCTTACAGGCCCAATGCTGGAGGAAAAATACGGCAGCAGACAATTGCTGGTAATGGTCGTTTTTACGGCGTTTACCACCGGCATTGTACATTTAATATTATTGCCTAATGTAGCGGTTTTGGGTGCTAGTGGCATTGTATTTGCATTTATTCTGCTGGCCTCTATCACCGGCAGTGCAGAGCGCCAGATACCGCTCACTCTCATTGTGGTGGCGGTTATGTATCTTGGCGGGGAGGTACTCAGCGGCCTTGTTACTGATGACTCCATCTCACAGCTTTCGCATATTATTGGTGGTCTCATAGGCTGTGGCTTTGGCTATGCCTTTAAGCCGCGTCGACGGGCAAAACCCAAGGAAGATCGTTAGCGCGGTTTCGCTGGTAGGATATGTCCTATTTTCGGGTATGGACCAAACGGCGGCTCAAGCTCGTTGTCTTCAATTTTTCCATCCTTGTAGGCCTACAGAGTACGTTGGATGGCGGCCATTATTTCCACTTTGGCAGCATGTGCCCTGTAAATGGTCTCCTTAGAGTTGAAATCATTCACAAGTACATAGCCCTGCGTTGTCGCATTGCGGGCACTTTTTGCTGGGGTGGGTTGCATGGATGCAGCACATTCGCCTTCGGACGCCTTGAAAGGTGCGCATTGAGCGCAACCTGTGGCGTTTATGAC
>DATMYZ010000211.1:0-5896 GCA_035560675.1 Clostridia bacterium | reverse complement strand
GCATAAAAGCGGTAAGATTCTCCGCTATGATGCGCACGAGCCGGTCATGCGTTTCGGGCAGCGAAAAACCACCCGAAATATGCGGGGTGATAATGAGATTTTCGGTCTGCCACAAGCGGCTATTGGCAGGCAACGGTTCAGGTACCATTACATCCAGTGCAGCGCCCGAGAGCTTGCCCGCATCCAACGCATCACAAAGAGCATTCGCATCCACTGCCGAGCCTCGGCCTACATTAATGAGCACCGCACCGGGCTTCATCTTTGCGATTCGTTCCGCATTCATCAAACCCTGCGTTGCGGCGGTCTGCGGAAGGCAAAGCGCCACCGTATCAGCAATGGGCAGCAGGTCGTCAAGCTTATCCGACAGATAAAGCTCATCAACATAATCAGGTTTATCCGTTCCTGCGCGGCGCACGCCAATAACCTTTGCGCCCAGCGCCTTAACACGTTGGGCAAACTCACCGCCCAGGTCCCCCAGCCCGACAACCAACACGGTGGACTTCCAGATAGAGCGCACCTCGCCAAGGTTTTGCCAAAGATTCTTGTGCTGTTGGTCGCGGTAGAGATGCAGTTTTTTGTTAAGGGCTAGCAGCGTGCCAATCATATATTCCGAAATAGCAAGCCCATAAGTGCCGGTCGCATTGGCCAACAACGTCCCCTGCGGCAATACCCCTGCAGCAACATAAATATCGGATCCGGCGGTAAACAGTTGCAAAAACTGGAGGGATTTTGCGTCTTTAAGAATGCCGGTGGGTGGATTGCCCAAAATGACGTCGGCGTCAGCCAGCTGCTGTGCGCTGATTTCATCGGGTTGACAATAGACGAAAGTGACACTCGGCGCACAGCTTTCGAGCAGTTCTCGGTGGTGAGGTTTTGTGGGGAACACGACCAAAATATTTTTAATATGACGCATGAGCTTATCCCTCCAATTTAAAATAGAAATGGGGAAGATGGTTGCACTGGCAACCGTCTTCCCCATAGTTTACCATGAAATATCCATTAAATCAAATTGCAATTTCAGTAGCAATACGCATGCCCATTTTATTGCAGCCCACTTTTTTACACCCCTCGGACATAATATCCGGCGTGCGTACGCCCTCGCTAAGAACCTTTTCAACAGCGGCTTCAATAGCGTCTGCCTCCGCAGCCATGCCAAAGGAGTAACGCAGTAACATTGCTGCGGACAGAATAGTGCCAATCGGGTTTGCAATATCTTTTCCCGCAATGTCGGGAGCGGAACCATGAATTGGTTCATACACACCAAAGCAATCTGACCGCAGGCTAGCTGATGGCATCATACCGATGGAACCGACAATCTGGCTAGCTTCGTCTGACAGGATATCGCCGAACATATTTTCAGTGACAATGACATCAAACTGAGCCGGAGCACGCACCAGTTGCATAGCGGCGTTGTCTACCAGAATGTCAGTCAGCTCAACATCATCATACTCCGCCGCAATAGCGTGTGCGCGCTCTTTCCAGAGGCGCGAGGAGTCGAGAACATTAGATTTTTCGACCGAAGCCAATTTTTTGCCGCGTTTTCTGGCCGCCTCAAACCCGACACGCAAAATGCGGTCAATCTCCTGCTCGGAATATACCAGCTCATCGCGCGCAACACGCTGACCATTTTCAACGGTTGTTTCATGGGTACCAAAATAGATGCCGCCGGTCAGTTCGCGCACAATCATGATGTCTATGCCCTGTGAGACTATTTCGTTTTTAAGCGGGCAGGCATAGGCCAGCTGGCCATGAAGCTTGGCGGGGCGCAGGTTAGCAAAAAGTCCCAGCGCCGCACGCATCTTTAACAGGCCTTTTTCGGGCCGGATTTCTTTAGGCACGCCATCCCACTTAGGCCCACCAACTGAACCCAGCAAAACGGCATCGGCCATTTCACAGCTGTGGTGAGTTTGGGCAGGGAAGGGCTCTCCGTGACGGTCGATGGCGTAGCCGCCAAAATCCGCATAAGTAAATTCGAAGGTATGACCGAATTTTTTTGCAACAGCTTGAAGCGCCAAAACACCTTGTGCTGTAATTTCGGGGCCAATACCATCGCCCTGCAATACGGTGATTTTTTTGGTCGCCATTATTTGCCCTCCTGCATCGCAATCGCATTCATGAGGCCGTTGTGGTTAATGATATCCTTGATAAACTCTGGGAAGGGTTCAGCCTGATAACGTTCATTGCGGGTTATATTCGTGATAACGCCGGAATCAAAGTCTATAGTGACCTCATCACCGGGCTGAATTTTGTTGGAAGCTTCTTCACACTCAAGGATGGCAAGGCCAATATTGATGGCGTTGCGATAGAAGATGCGAGCAAAGGTCTTAGCGATAACGCAGGAAATGCCAGAGGCTTTAATTGCAATCGGCGCATGTTCACGGGAGGATCCACAGCCGAAATTGTAACCTCCGACCATAATATCGTCGGGGCTTACCTTTTTGATAAATTCAAGGTCGATGTCTTCCATGCAGTGGGCGGCCAGCTCCTTATGGTTAGGGGTATTGAGGTAGCGGGCCGGAATGATAACGTCGGTGTCGATGTTGTCGCCGTATTTATGTGCAAAACCTTTTGTGTTCATGGCGTTTTCTCCTTCTTAAAGCTTGTTTGGGTCGGATATTTTGCCCATTATGGCCGAAGCAGCCGCCACCTCAGGGCTGGCGAGATAAACCTCGCTTTTCGGATGGCCCATCCGGCCAACAAAATTTCGGTTAGTTGTAGAAACACACCGCTCGCCCTCGGCAAGGATGCCCATGTAGCCGCCGAGGCAGGGGCCACAGGTGGGGGTGGAGATGACGCAGCCCGCATCTAGGAAAATATCGGCGTAACCCAGCTTCATGCATTCGCGGTAGATTTTCATGGTGGCAGGAATAATAATTGTCCGACAGTCCTTTGCCACATGGCGGCCCTTCAGAATGTTGGCAGCCGCAGCCATGTCGGAGAGACGACCGTTGGTACACGAACCAATGACGACCTGATCAATCATAACGTCACCTACCGCGTCGATCGTGCGCGTGTTCTCCGGAAGATGGGGGAAAGCAACCGTAGATTTAATGCTTGACAGGTTAATGTCATATACGGTATCGTACTGTGCATCGGGGTCCGGCGCATAAATTTTAAAGGGGCGGGTTACCCGCGCGTTGACATAGTCAAGTGTGACATCGTCCACCTCAAAAATGCCGTTTTTGCCTCCTGCCTCAATCGCCATATTGGCGATACACAGGCGGTCGTCGATAGTCAGATTCTTAAGGCCCTCACCGCCAAATTCCATGGACTTATACAACGCGCCGTCGACGCCAATCATTCCGATAATATGCAAAATGACATCCTTACCGCTAACGTTTTGAGAAAGCTTGCCAGTCAGATTAAAGCGCAAGGCCGAGGGCACCTTAAACCAGGCCTCACCGGTTGCCATGCCCGCGGCCATATCAGTGGAGCCGACGCCAGTGGAAAAAGCGCCAAGCGCGCCATAGGTGCAGGTGTGCGAGTCGGCACCGATGCAGGTTTCACCCGGGGCAATCAAGCCTTTTTCGGGCAGCAGCGCGTGCTCTACGCCCATATCGCCGACGTCAAAAAAATTTTTGACATCGTACTGGCGGGCAAAGCTACGACAGGTTTTAGCCTGCTCTGCGGCCTTAATATCTTTGTTCGGAATGAAGTGATCGAGCACGATGGAGATCTTATTCACGTCAAAAATAGAATTGAAACCCGCCTTGTTAAATTCATTGACTGCAACCGGCGTGGTAATATCGTTGCCAAGCACCATATCCAACTTGGCGCGAATCAGCTGTCCGGCTTTCACCGAATCCAGCCCCGCGTGGGCGGCGAGAATTTTCTGCGTCATTGTCATACCCATGTGTTTTTCCTCCTAAAATATGCGTTTCATAAAGTGTAAACAAAAAAGCCGCATTCATCCTTTGATTATCAAAGGACGAAAGCAGCTGGTCTTTCGCGGTACCACCCTTGTTGATGCGACTGCGCATCCACTCTGTCCGGCATCGGCTGCACCCAAAGATGGTTTTTGCAGCGAATCCGACCCCATTGATAACGGGTGGGAAACCCGTCCTTCCTTGCGGATAAAAATCCACTCAGTCGGCCGCTCAAGGGTGAGATTACAGACACACAAGCACCGCCTTTCACCATCCGGCGGCTCTCTGGAGCTTATGTTGAGGCCTGCAAATTCCCCGTCAACGCGATTTTTGATATAACAGAATGATAACGATTTTGCAATGGCTTGTCAAGCCCTGAAGAAAATTCTTTTATTCATTTAAAACGAGACCAAAAGAATCATCTCAACATGGGCTTCTGCACATCAAAATCAACTAGAAATTTGTGATTTTGGTGAGCTTTAAAAATAGCTCTCATTGCAATTTGCGCAGTGGGCAAAAAGAATTTTTCATGAAAATCTCGACATAAATCAAGCAGGCTTTACCCATATCAAAAATCACCTGCCTTATTATGCAAATTGTTTATCATTCCTGATATAGATTTACTTTCGCGTCATAACCTTGGAAGATCTGTTAAAATCATATCGCTTGCAAAATAAGAGGAAATCCGTCATAATAGAGTTAATTAAAAGCGCATTTTTACATAAAGGAGAGGGGATCATGTCTGTAACAGGTTTTTTAGAACAGCATCAGAAGCAGGAGCTACGGCAAAACATATCGGTGCAGCAGATACAGTATGTCACCCTTCTTCAGATGAATATTCAGGAGCTCAACGAGCGGCTTAACGAGCTTGAAGCCGAAAATCCACTCATTGATGTGCTGACCCCTGAACCTGGCGCCACGCAGGAAGAAGCAGGTCCGCTGGCAGCAGCGCAATGGCTGGTATCAAAGCCGGTGCTACGCCCGGATGAAGACCCTGATGACTTTAATGCCGACGGACGGCAAGAGCCGTCGCTGCAAAATGACGACCCATATGACCTACAGGCATATTTAAGGAATCAGTTTGATTTCAGCCTGACCCGGGTTGAGCTTTCTATTCTGGAGAAGCTGATCTATTCGCTGGATGAAAACGGTTATCTTGCCATAACCGCCGAGCAGGCCGCGCAGACGTTTAATGTCGATCTGGTCTTGGCGCAGGAGGCCATAGGTTATCTTAAATCGCTCGATCCGCCGGGCATCGCCGCAAAGAATCTGGCCGAGACGCTGACGATTCAGCTTGAACGCCGGGGCATCAATGACCCGCTGGCCTACCGCTTGGTTGAGGATTATCTTCAGGAGTTGCCGCGCGGGCACTTTCAGAAAATTGCTGGTGCGCTGGGCTGCTCGGCACAGAAAGTACGCGACCTTTATGCGCTGATACAAACGCTTCAGCCGCGCCCTGCCTACTGCTTTGGCAGCCGCCCTGCGGTCTATATTCTGCCAGATGTCACCGTCACCGAAAAGGACGGCGTACTTTCCTGCAGTTATAATGACCGTTACAGCGCCCATATTAACGTCAACCGAAGCTATCTTTCGCTCTGCGATAAAGGCGATGAGGTGAAGGACTATGTCGAGCGCAAGCTTTCTCAGGCAATGTGGGTAGCGAAGGCGATAAAAACCCGCCGCGATACCATTGAGCAGATTGCAGAAGCCATCGTGCACCGACAGAGAGATTTCTTTTTGCAGGGCGGCGATATCCTGCCGTTGCGCCTGCAGGATATCGCAAATGAACTTAATGTGCACGAGTCCACCGTCAGCCGATCGGTCAACGGCAAATATATCGAGTGCAAATACGGGGTATTCCCCTTTAAGCACTTTTTCTCGCGTGCACTGCCCGATGACGCGGGTGGCCAGAGCGCAGGCAGCCGGTCGGTTAAAGATCAGATTAAAAACCTGATTGAAGCCGAAGATCCTCGTCGCCCCCTGTCCGATAGCGCGCTGGTTACACTACTGGAAAAGGATAAGACAATTAT
>DATMYZ010000210.1:0-3783 GCA_035560675.1 Clostridia bacterium | reverse complement strand
AAATTACAGCACATTGTGAAAATTATATTTTTCACAATGTGCAGGATGCGAAAACTAATTTCCACGTAGCGTTTTTGGGGGAGACTGCCGCCTCCCCTCAATTCTCTTTCTGCACAGACTATACCTTTCCTACAATAAATACAGCGTGCTTCTAGGCCTTGCCCATCCTGAATATTATCTTCAGAAAACCACTGATAATACGCGGGCTTTTCCAAACAATTACCTTCATAAACCCATCCCTTTCCAAGCGATATAGGCGGGTGTTCATGGCGCTGACGCTACCACCAACGCAGCAGCTGCCAGCCCAAGCATACCAGCAGCACGGTGGCAAAAATTAAAGCCAGCCTGAAGGAGCATAGCAGCACCAACAGCGCCCCCAGCCCAAAGGCGCCCGCAATCGCGGCAAGTCTGCAGCACTGGAATCGGCGCATTGTAACCCTCCTCTTAGATTGTATTCTCACTTTAATATATTCCAAAGTGAATGCAGTTGTGAATTGTGGACGGGAATTTGATGTGTTGTCCGAATAATTTATAATTTTCGCGAATATAAATCGGGTAGAAATGAATAGCGAGGAGAGAGCCGAATGGAACTAAATCTTCATAGACGATCGGTCGCGGCCTGTGAGCTTCTGCTTGATACGGCCGCGGAACATCCCATAGAGTGCGACGTGTTGCTACCGGATTATTGCCCCGACATTGTTCGGGTGCTTTGCTGCCAGGTGCAAAGCGCCGTCACCGACTGCGCCGTGCGCAAAACCACCTTTACAGTCGAAGGCATGGCCATCGTCAAGGTGTGCTACGTCGGCGAGGTGGGCGGCGTTCGCAAAACCGAATACAAAATTCCGTTTTCTAAAAGCTTTGAACTTAAAAGTGAGCCTTCGCGCCCCATTTGGTCGGTGACCTGTGAACAGGGCCACACCAACTGCCGTGCCGCATCGCGCAGGCGCATTGACGTGCGGGGCGTCATTATGCTGCGAGTTAAGCTTTTAGATGCGGCCCAGCAGCAGGCGGTGGATTCGGCTGAAGGCATGGGTGTGCAGCTGAGATCCTGCGAAGAAAGCGCTTCAGATCTAACCGGTCAGATGCAAAGCCAGTTCTCTATGGCCGAAATCCTAACCCCTGCGGTGGGTAAGAGCCCAGCCGTAGAAATTGTGCGGGCTGAGTGCCGCCCTACCGTTCAGGAAAGCCGGGTCATGGCCTCACGCGTGCTGATTAAAGGCGAATTGATGGTGCATCTGCTATATAAGACTGACCCCGAAACCGGCGCATTAGAGACTGCCGACTATACGCTGCCGCTCAGCCAGGTCATCGAAGCCGATAACATTGATGAAGATATGCAGTGTGAGGCGCAATTAAGCTGTGCGTCGCTTGACTGTACACCCGAAGAAACAGGGCAGGATGGCGATCTGCGCCTAGAGGTTCAGCTGGTCGCGGTCATTCGGTTCTTCAAACCAATAGTACTGACGGGAGCCACCGACAGCTATTCCACGCTCTACCCAACGCAGAATACCCTCGCAAAGCTTCGCGTACCTAAGAGCTGTACGGCGGTTTCAGAGCGGGCTGGGGTGCGCACCGAGGTGGAAGCGCCCAAGGATGTCACTGCGCTGCTGGATGTTTGGGCCAGCCCGGTGGGACAGAACACTCACAAAGAGGATGACATGCTGGTAGTAAGTGGGCAGCTCAAGTTCATGGCGCTGGTCTCTACCGAGGAACTGGGTGCCGACTGCGTGACCCATACCTGCGACATGTCCATCAAAGTGCCCTGCAATAACGACATGGCGGAGCTGATGAGCGATGTCACGGTGCTGGCTGCGTCAGGCAGCCTCAGCCAGGGCAAACTGATGTTGGGCTGTGAGCTTTTGCTCTCGGGTATGCTCATTGAGTTTGAGATGAAATCGATGCTTACTGATCTGATGGTGGATGAGGGTAATCCGCGTAAGAACGACCCGCTGCTGGGTCTGATGATTTATTATGCCAACGCCGGCGAGCATATCTGGGATATCTCCAAGAAATTCGGCTCGCTGCCAGGTCAGATAATGGCGGATAACGAGCTGACACAACAGGTGCTGGAAGCCGACATGCCGCTGATGATACCTACCGTTTAGTGTGCAAGGGGGAGAAAAGAGTATGGAAAGCGCAACCAACCATCGCATCTATGAAGACATTGCCCGACGCACCGACGGAGACATTTATATCGGCGTTGTCGGCCCGGTGAGAACCGGAAAATCCACATTAATTAAGAAATTTATGGAACAAATGGTACTTCCTAATATTGAAGACCCGGCCTGGCGTGACCGGGCCACCGATGAAATGCCGCAATCGGCGGCAGGCAGAACCATTATGACCACCGAGCCAAAGTTCATTCCCGAGGAGGCTGTGCGCATTGCGGTAGACGACAACGCACAGTGCAACGTGCGCCTTATAGACTGTGTCGGTTACATCGTACCAAGTTCACTGGGATATATCGAAGATGACCAGCCCCGCATGGTAATGACGCCGTGGTTTGACCGCGAAATTCCGTTTAACATGGCGGCGGAAATTGGTACCGATAAGGTTATCAAGGAGCATTCCACTATTGGTCTCGTCGTCACGACCGACGGTTCGATTTCTGATATTCCGCGCGCGGAATATGAAGAGGCCGAGCAGCGGGTAATCAACGAGCTTTCGGGTATTGGTAAGCCGTTTGCTGTGGTACTCAACTGCGTTAATCCCGAGTCTGAGCAGGCTCAGGCGATGGCAGCGCGTATGGAAGAAAAATATCAGGTGCCGGTGACGCCGCTCAACTGCTTGGCGCTAGATCTCAAGGGCATCGAAAAGATTCTACAAAGCGTACTTTATCAGTTCCCGTTAAAGCAGATCGCCGTTGAAATTCCGCGTTGGATTGTGGCACTTGAGAAAGATCATTGGCTGAAAAAGGCCCTGTACGATGCTGTTAAGCAGGCGACGTTTGGCATCCGTCGTATGCGCGAGTTGCCCGAAAAGCTATCTGGCGCCAAAAAATGTGAGTACCTCAACGATTTCTCGCTCGATTCTATCGACTTTGGGCAGGGGAGTGCACGGGCACGAGCATCAGTGGACCCCAAACTGTTCTACCGCGTCATTGGCGAGGCGACTGGCATCGACGTTCAAGACGACACGGACCTCATGCCGGTGATGATAAAACTTGCCGCCATCAAGCGCGAACATGAGAAGTACCACCATGCGCTTGAAGAGGTAGCTGCTACCGGCTATGGTATCGTTATGCCAACTATGGAACAGCTCTCGCTTGAAGAGCCAGAAATCATTAAACAGGGTGGGCGCTACGGCGTTAAGCTGCGCGCTTCGGCACCATCGATACATATGATGCGCGCCGATATTTCGACCGAAATTTCGCCTATTGTTGGTAGCGAAAAGCAGTCGCAGGAGCTGGTTTCTTACCTGCTATCAGAATTTGAAGGTGATCCGGCGAAGCTTTGGAACTCGAATATTTTTGGCAAGAGCCTGCACGAGTTGGTCAACGAAGGGCTGCACAACAAGCTCTATCGCATGCCGGCTGATGCTCGTAGCAAGTTGACCGAAACGATTGAGCGTATCATTAACGACGGCTGTTCCGGCTTGATCTGTATTATTTTGTAAAGCCATGCCGCTACAAAACAACATCTTTGCAAAAGGCGCGTCAAGAGCATAAAAGCGTATCAGCTGACAGTTACGGTACCCTGATATCAATTTATCAGAATGCCTGCACTTTGGGAGCGCCAAAAGGCGGCAGCTACAGTTTTGCAAAACTGTAGCTGCCGCCTTTTG
>DATMYZ010000209.1:0-5492 GCA_035560675.1 Clostridia bacterium | reverse complement strand
ATATAAAGGATTTTATATTAGGGGATGAGCTTTAGGTGTTGCGTTGGGATTTGCATGTTCATACCGCATGGTCGGACGGTTCAATGGCGGTGGCGGACGTGGTGGCCTTTGCGGCCCGCCGAGAGCTCAGCGGCATTGCCATTACCGACCACGACGCCATGGATATGATTGTCCCGGCGCAGCAGGCAGCTAGAACCGTTGGCATCGACATTATTCCCGGCGCAGAGCTTTCCTGCATCGATCACGATACAGGGCGCAAAGTGCATCTTTTGGTATACTGCCCGCAGACGCTCTCCCCGTTGGTGCCGCTGTTTGAAACGATGGCGGCGCGGCGGCAAAAAGCGGGCGAAGAGATGGTCGACCTGTTGGTAAAATATTACCCTGTCACTCGCGAACAGGTGCTTAATCAGGCGGCTAACAGTAAAACCATTTATCGGGTGCATTTGCTGCGCGCACTGATTGAGCTGGGATATTCCGACAGGGTGTACGGCTCACTATATCAGGTGCTGTTTGGCCGAGAGGGCGTTTGCCGGCGGCAGGTGGCGTATATCGATGTCTATGACGGGGCAAAGGCTGCCCAGGCAAGTGGGGGCGCGGTAGTGCTGGCGCATCCAGATGTGTATGATTCTTTTGACATTGGCGAAAGGCTAGCCAGAGCCGGCTTGATCGACGGCTTGGAATACAACTATCCCAGACGTGACCCTAAGCATGTCTCACAGCATGACCGCCTTGTGCGAACCTACGGGTTAATCACCACCGGCGGCACCGATTTTCACGGCTTTTACACCACGACGCCAAATCCGGTGGGAACCTGTACAACCTCGGAATATGAGCTGGCACAGCTTCATAAACTAATAGAATTAAAGAGGAAGTAAACGCGATGCATTACGAGTTTACACCCAGAGGCGTATGCTCTCAAAAAATTACCTTTGAGCTGTCTGATGACGGAACTATTGAGAAGATGCAATTTATCGGCGGCTGCGCAGGGAACCTTTCTGGAATCAGCAAGCTGGCTATCGGAATGAATGCCTCTGAAGTGATAGAACGTCTGAGGGGAACGACCTGCGGGTTCAAAAAAACCTCGTGCCCCGACCAGCTTTCTCACGCTTTGCGGGAAGCGCTGGATAAAATTAACCAGAGGATGTGATGTTCATGCTCGGTCACTATAACGACGACGATGTCAAGATTGCACCGGACGACCTGTCTAAACTGTTTGACTCTGAAAATCCTATTGCGGATGACAACATCGACCTGTTTTTGCAGCAGCGTACCAACGGCAACACCGCCCGCGCGCGCAAGCTGGGTGTCCAGTATGTTGAAGATTTGATTGACTGTGTGTGGACCCGCCCACCCGAGGATGTTCAAAGCAAGGATTTTGATTTGCAGCTCAAGCTGCTGTTTGCTTATGCCGTGCACCGAATTGTGGAGGATCATTCGCCGAATCAGATCGTCGCCAATGCAACGTTGGGCAGCTTTTATGAGCATCTTGAGGACGCAGACCAGCACCTATATGAAGAGATTAACGACAATGCCGCATTTACGCTTTATATGTATTTACACCGAGCGGGAGATGAGAACAGTAAAACGGTTGGTAAAACTTTTTCTGGCTTGTGCAGCGCCGGGGACTATTCCGACTGTGTCATCATCGGAGAGAGCGCCTACGGGCGGTTTTTTGGGGCCTGCGCGCAGCGTATGTTGAACGCCGGCTTTGTGGACTAGCGCCCATACCACCTGCCGCGAAAGGGGAGAAGTAATATGAACCAAGGGGTTTTCACCGAGGGAATCGATCACGGCGGACTGACGACCGACTATGAAATACGCATCCTGATTTGCTGGCTGTTATATAGAATGAAGATGCCGGTTACCTCCTCGCAACTGAGCAGTGCGCTGTTGGGCGAGAATCTGGTCAATTATTTTGAAGTGACCTGCGCGCTGGGCGAGCTGCTGTCCTCAGGACACCTGACCGAGATTAAGACCGACGGGCAGCAGGGCTATGTCTCGCTGACTGAATTGGGCCGAAAGACCGCTGAGACTTTTAGCAAAAGTATTCCGCGCACCGTACGCGAAAAAGCTATAGATGCGCTCAGTCAATGTGTGCTGCAAGAGCGCTTTGCAAAAGAAAACCGCGCCGAGATTATTGAAACCAGCGACGGCTTCAGATTGGAGCTTTCTCTTAAAGATGTGGGAAACGATTTGATGAGCGTGGCGCTATATGCGCCTACCCGCGAGGTTTGCGAAACGATGAAGAAACATTTCATCTCTGACCCCACGGTGTTATACCGTGCCGTGCTGTCGGTGCTCATGGAATCAAAGGATAGCGCGATAGAATTTATAGACCATGAACCGGTATAGCGTTTAGGGCGGCTGTTGCAATCAATTTGCTTCAGTGCGCTTTTATTTTAATAGATCAATTATCATCAGTTTGGGAGTGTCAAAATGGCAATCGAAAAAGCAAGAGACTATTTTAAAAAGTATGACATGGATGGTCGCATTCTGGAATTTGAAGTTTCGAGCGCGACGGTGGCACTAGCTGCGCAGGCATTAAACTGCGAGCCGGACCGCATTGCAAAAACGTTGTCGTTCAAGGTCGGCGAAGATTGTATTCTCATCGTGACGGCTGGCGGGGCCAAGATAGACAACGCTAAGTTTAAGGCGCAGTTTCACACTAAGGCAAAAATGCTTACTCCCGACGAGGCGGTGGAACTGGTGGGACATGCTGTTGGCGGCGTCTGCCCGTTTGGTGTCAACGAAGGTGTGACAACGTATTTGGATGTATCGCTCAAAGTCTACACAACTGTATTTCCGGCCTGTGGCAGTGGTAACAGCGCCATTGAGCTGACCATCGACGAGCTTGAAGAATATTCAAAGAGCAAGGGGTGGATTGATGTCTGCAAAGCTTCTGAGCAATAAATGTCTCTGAAGCGACAACGCCGCTTTTCAGCCCGACAAAGCTTGGGGCAGCCTTTTAGGGAACCTGCTTTCCGCTTATGCTATCTATTATGGCGCGTACTATTTGATAAGAATATAGTTACCCAAGAGCAGATACTGGACATTGCAAAGGGTCTTGAAATAAAGAATATGCTATAATAGCGAAGTGTCAAGGTGGTGAAAAATGGCGTACAAAATACGTCCGTGGCGCTTAGATGACGCAGGGGATTTAGCTCTTGCCTTAAACAACCAAAAAATACTGGATAATTTACGGGATGGTTTGCCTTTTCCGTACACGGCGCAGGATGCGAGAGCATATATAAGTGCAATGCTAAACGCTGACCGAGATAAAGTTTATGCGTTCGCCATAACAATTGACGATAAAACTATAGGCAGCATTGGGGCTTTTCGTCAGGAGAATATACACGCGCAAACGGCCGAAATAGGCTATTATATTTCGGAGCCTTTTTGGGGACGAGGAATTGGTACCTGTGCGGTCCGACAGTTATGCAAACGGATTTTCAGCACAACGGATATTGTCAGACTCTACGCAGAGCCTTTCGCGCACAACATAGCCTCTTGCCGCATTCTTGAAAAATCCGGATTTGCGCTTGAGGGTGTACTGCGGAAAAATGCCGTAAAAAACGGACAGATTATTGATATGAAAATGTACGCTTTGACAAAAGCGTGAAGGCTAATTATATGAACAGAAATACGGCGGCATCGTTTTAAAACGATGCCGCCCTTACAAATTAGACTGTATTTACTCCACAGTGACCGACTTTGCCAAATTGCGGGGTTTATCAATATCGCAGCCTCTTAGGCGGGCGGTGTAATAGGCAATCAGCTGCAACACGGTGACGGCAATAAACGGCATGAACATGTCGTTCAGCGCATCCAGCAGCAGGAGTGTGTCAGCGACATCCTGAGAAACCGATTCGCCTTTTTTAGCAATCAGCGTTACCACGGCACCTCTAGCCTTGACCTCCTTGATGTTCGAGAGCATCTTGGGGATCAATTTATCCTGTGTGCACAGGGCAATCACGGGGGTGCCGTCGGTGATGAGCGAGATGGTGCCGTGCTTGAGCTCTCCGGCCGCGCAAGCCTCACAGTGAATGTATGAAATTTCTTTAAGTTTTAATGACCCTTCGCAGGCCAGTGCCCAATCCAGTCCTCGGCCCAAAAAGAACAGATCTTCACTGATCTCAAAGCTTTCGGCGGCGCGCTCAATGGTGGTCTGGTGCGAGAAAACGCCGCAAACCGCGTCGGGGATAGCATTCAAAGACGTGACAAGCGCTTTAGTTTCCTCCTCGGTCAGATGACCGTTTGCGGTGGCCATCGAAAAGGCAATGAGATACAAAATAGCTAGTTGTACCGAATAAGCTTTGGTACTTGCAACTGAGATTTCAGGGCCCGCATAGGTTAAGATGACGTGATCTGCCTCGCGAGCAATCGAAGAACCAGCCACATTGACAATCGCCAGCGTGGTGACGCCCATCGACTTAGCCAGCCGCAGAGCAGCAAGGCTATCGGCCGTTTCGCCTGACTGTGAGATAATCACAACCAAATCCTGCTTGTCGATAATGGGCGAACGGTAGCGGAATTCACTGGCAAGATCAACCTGAACGGGTACACGTGCCAACTTTTCGATGAGATCACGTCCGACAAGGCCGGCATGCATTGCAGTGCCGCAGGCGACTATTTTAATCTGGTCAAAGCGAGAAAAGAAATCCTCTGGCAGATGATCATGTGTAAAGCAGGGCAGGCCGTTCTTGATTCTGGGGATCAGCGTGTGACGCAGGGCGTCGGGCTGCTCATGAATTTCCTTGAGCATAAAATGCTCATAGCCTTCCTTCTGAGCCTGGTCAACGTTCCAGTTGACCGTTTGCACTGTCTTCTGGCATTCGTTGCCGTCTAAGTTAAACACACGGATAGTATCGGGATTGACAACGGCAATTTCGCCTTCCTCCAGAACAAAATAGCGATTGGTGTATCCGATTACCGCAGTGATATCTGAGGCGAGAAAATTCTCTCCATCGCCGGGTGCCGCAATCAGCGGGCCGTCCTTGCGCACGGCAAACAGCGTGTCGGGGTGGTCTGAGAACATGATGACAAAAGCGTAAGCGCCTTCGATTTTCAGCAATGCTTCACGAATGGCATCTATTGGGTCGCCGTGGTAGCAATAATCGAGATAGCAGGCGGCAATTTCAGTGTCGGTCTGCGACAAAAAGGAATAGCCTTGTTCCACCAGTATGGCTTTGAGCGCGAGATAATTTTCAATTATACCGTTATGTACGAGCATAACGCGCTCGGTACCGTGAGGGTGGGCGTTTTCGTCTGTGGGGCCGCCGTGGGTCGCCCAGCGGGTGTGGCCCATGCCGCAGGTACCATGCAGGGTATAATGCGCTAGTGCCGCTTTCAGGTTATCCAACCGGCCCTCGCGCTTGACGGTAACAAAGGCACCGTTTTCGCTTACGAGAATACCGGCGGAATCATATCCACGGTATTCCAAACGACTCAGCCCATCCAGAAGCACGTCGCTAGCGCGGCGGTGCCCAGAATAT
>DATMYZ010000208.1:0-6413 GCA_035560675.1 Clostridia bacterium | reverse complement strand
TAACAAAAATGTGGAGGTAAACATGGTTACTTACAAACTGCACTTGATACGCCACGGCATGACCGAGGGAAACCGCGTCGGGCGTTATGTCGGGCGGCTAGATATGCCGATTTGCAAAGAGGGGCGGGAAGAGCTTGAAGCGCTCAAAGCCAAATATGAATACCCTGCGGTGCAGGAGGTCTATTGCTCGCCCTTGCTGCGCTGCACCCAGACCGCCGACGTGCTCTACCCCGACGAACCCCGCACTATTGTGGAGGATCTGATTGAGCTTTCGCTGGGAGATTTTGAGGGAAAATACATCGACGCGCTGCAAAACGACCCGGTGTATCTAAAGTGGATTGCCGATTCGCTTCACAGCACCCCGCCCGGCGCGTTGGAAACAAGCGAACAGTTCGGCGCTCGTATTGGCGGGGCACTCAACGACATCTTTATGCACATGACACAGAACCATATCACCGAGGCAGCGGTTGTTGCCCACGGCGGCGTATTCATGGGGCTGCTGTCGGCCTTTGCCATGCCGCGTGCACCCATGGGTGAATGGGCGCTGGGCAACGGCACCGGCTATACCATCCGTATGTCGACGGGGCTGTGGATGCGCGACCATGTTGTAGAGGTTATCGGGGGCGTGCCCGTTGGGCTGCCCACAGGCAGAGACCCGCGCGTGCTTAGTAGCCTTGGCATTAGCCTGTAGGTTTTAAAACCATTCACTATTCAAGACGACTGTTCCTGACTTTAAAAGCTTAAAGGGTGGCGTCCCAGATGTGCTTTTTGCCTAGGCACTGTTTATAAAATTAAAGCATCGTCTATTACTGCTGTTAAAGGCAGTTTTCGCGTCAAAAACACTCGGAATACATTCGGTATTCCTGCGTTTTTTAACTTGAAGGGCGCTTTTACAGCGAACAATTTGTCGCTTTTTTAATTCCAAACAAGTCCTACCTTGCCGTAAAACTTTTAGGCAGTGCGGCATTGCCCCTTTATGATTACAGGTTTTTATTTTTGGAGAGCGAAGGGAATTTCAATGAAGCTGAGAAGATTGATAAAACAAAACGCGCGCCGGGCGTTGCAGCGCCATTGGTCCCGGGCGGCGGCAATCGCGCTGATTGCCCTGATTTTCTGCTTTTTATTTGTAGCGCTTGAAATGTTGCTTTCATCGCTGTTTGGGCTGTCGGCCTATGTTGATCCATTTGCCACACCAGAGCTTTTTATCGATGATATGCCCAACGTCACCCCGGTTGCCATGGCGGTGGCCTTCGTTGTGGCGGTGCTCTATTTTCTGGTGTTGGCACCGTTGACTCTGGGGCTGATGCGGTGGTTTTTTCTGCTGGGGGACGGCAAGGCTGAACACACAATGGCGATTTTCGACTATTTTCTAACCGCTGCACAGTTTTGGCGGGTGCTCTGGCTGAAAGTCTGTCTGTTTTTCAAGAGGCTGTTGTGGTCGGTCGTTTTTTTGGCGGGGCCGATTGTGATGATCTATTTTGCCGATATCTGGCGTCGAAAGGGCGATACTGATTTTGAGTCGCTGTTGTCGTTGGGGCTGATGCTCTCGGGTATTCTGCTGTTGGTGCTGCTGGGCACATTTTTGTTGATTTGGCTTATGCGCTATTATTTGGCTGAGTATGCGTTGATCAACGACCGCAACCTCACGGCGCGCGAGGCAATACGTCGGTCGGTGCACCTGAGCCACGGCAGGTTGACCCAGCTGATGGTGCTTGAGCTGTCGCTGCTGGGCTGGCGCATTCTAGATTTTTTGATACTCCCGCGGCTGTTTACGCTGCCTTACCGTTACACCGTCAGGGGCCTTTATGCGCATTATCTAATTGAAGTGGCTCAGCGTGAGCATGACGACGAGGAAAAGGCAGAACTATAAGAATAATCGGCAGTACCGCGCTTGTCTTAACAGGCAGTCGCGGCACTTTTTTTGCAAAAATTCTCTCGGGCACATGCATCGCAGAAACAGATCAGAATTTTGGTTTATTTAGAAAAAAAGCTTCGCCTCCTTTATAGGACGCAAAGCTTTTTTTGTGAGGCGATATTTATGATCGCGGCTGAATGCCAGTATCAACATCGCCTACAGAACTGATATAGTAGCCCTGATCCCACTTTGTTAGCGTATAAAGCATCGTCTTCTCGGGGGCGGGCTGGTCAGAATTCTTGCCGGTCTGCGGGTCGGTACTCCAGATATTGCCTGGCGCCACATACCCCACAGTCAGTGTGATGGTGTCACCCTTTTTGGCAATGCTGGTGATGGAAGGCGAATATGCCACCTTATTGATTGAGGGGACGCGATAGGCCGAGATTTCGGGGTCGAACAGATAGCTGGCATCGTTGTCGTCAAAGCTCTGGTGGGTGAGCACAACATTCGGGCCAAAAAGCTTTGTGGCGGCCACATCGACGTCCGACGAGGGGACGAGCAGCAAACCGTTGTCGTCATAGGTATAAGCGCCGCGGTTTTCGCCCATTAGCGCTGCCCACAGTGACGACTGCAACAGCAGGTTCTGTTCGACGTTTTCCACGCGGGAAAAGGGAACAGGGTCCATCATGACGACCGGGCTGATAAAGCTTTCGTAGCGGGCGCGTTTGGCACTGTTGTCGAACAGCCCGCCGATGCTGTCCGCACTCCAGATCAGCACTGAAATAAGGCCAACGGCTGCAAAAATGGCAAAGGTTCCGCCGATGATAGTCGCAAGCTTGCGGCGCTGTGCCGTGCTGCGGCGCGGGCGTGTAGAAGAATTGGTTCGTTTCATGCTTCCTCCGTCAGGCGCGAATCTGTCCGTCGCCTGTTACGATATATTTAATCGAGGTCAGCTCGCGTAGCCCCATAGGGCCTCTCGCGTGCAGCTTTTGGGTGGATATGCCTATTTCAGCACCGAAGCCGAACTCGCCGCCGTCGGTAAAACGGGTCGAGGCGTTAACATAGACCGCCGCTGAATCGACCTCGGCCACAAACTGATGGCTGGCAGAGACACTGTCGGTGATAATGCCGTCCGTATGCCCGGTAGAATATTTCTCAATGTGGGCAATGGCCTCGTCAATGCTGCCGACGACCTTGACCGCGAGAATGTAATCGTCATATTCAGTTTCCCAGTCGCTTTCCTGCGCAGATTTGATATCCTTTAGGATGGCGCGGGTCTCAGGGCAGCCGCGCAGCTCAGTGTTGTGGGTGTCCAGCGCTGTCTTCATCTTAGGCAAAAATTTTGCCGCTACGTCGCGGTGCACCAACACTGTTTCAAGCGCATTGCAGACCGAGGGGCGCTGCGTCTTGCTGTTGTCGACAATTTTAACCGCCATCTCAAGGTCGGCGGCGCTATCAACATAGATGTGGCAGTTACCCGCGCCTGTCTCAATAGTGGGCACGCTGGCATGCTTGACGACCGACTGTATCAGCTTGGCACTGCCGCGCGGAATGAGTAGATCCACATAGCCGTCAAGACGCATAAGACGTTCCGCGGTGTCGTGTGAGGTGTCTTCAACAAAGCTGATGGCGTCGGAGGAAACGCCTACCGACAGCATTGCCTCGCGCATGAGCGCGACCAGTACGCGGTTGGTGGCATACGCTTCTTTACCGCCGCGCAGAATACAGGCGTTGCCACTTTTTAAACAGATTACGGCGGCGTCCACCGTCACGTTGGGGCGCGCTTCATAGATCATGGCAATAACGCCAATCGGCACTCGGGTTTTAAGAATGTGCAGACCATTGGGGCGGGTGAACCCCTCTTCGACTGCACCGATGGGGTCGGGCAGGGTCACAACGTCCTCGGCAGCGCCGGCAATGCCCTCAATCCGCTCTCCAGTCAGCGTCAGGCGGTCTATCATGACCGTTTTGACACCACTGGCTTCGGCATTTGCAATATCCAGCCGGTTGGCCTCTAAAATAGCAGGCTTATTTTCACGCAGAATTTTAGCAATCGCCAACAGCCCCGCGTTTTTGGTGGCGGTGTCCAGCGTAGCAAGCTGGCGAGCTGCCTTACGGGCGTTCTTTCCTAAAGAAACGAGGTCATACATCTTTATTCCTCCCCAAAAAGTATGTGCCGATCGGGTGGCCGTCAAACAGCTCATACAACAGAGCGGGGTTTGAGCCGTTGATAATGGACATGTCAATGCCAGCCCCGCAGGCTATGTCAGCGGCGTGTATTTTGGTCACCATGCCGCCGCGCCCAAACATGCTGGAGCTTCCGCCCGCAAGATGGCGGACATCCTCAACATTTTCTACAATCGGAATCAGCGTCGCGGTTGGGTCTTCCTTTGGGTTAGCGGTGTAAAGGCCGTCAATATCTGAAAGCAGCACAAGCACATCTGCGCCGATCAACTTTGCAACGATGGCCGAAAGGGTATCGTTATCGCCAAATTCAATTTCTTCAGTCGAAACGGTGTCGTTTTCGTTAACGATTGGAATAATGCCGAATTCCAGCAACCTCTCAAAGGTGTTGACGACATTCTGTCGGCGTTCGCCTTCCTCCACGACGTCGCGGGTGAGCAAAATCTGCGCGACCGAGTGGTTATATTCGCCGAACAGCTTGTCGTAAGTATACATCAGCTCGCACTGCCCGATGGCGGCGCAGGCCTGTTTGGTCGGCATATCGCTAGGTCGGCTCTTTAGCCCCAGCTCCCCAATGCCCACGCCGATGGCGCCGGACGACACCAGCACAATCTCTTTACCGCTGTTTTTCAAATCCGCCAGTGTTTTGACCAAACTTTCAAGACGACGGTAGTTGATAAGGCCGCAGCCGTGGGTGAGGGTGGTTGTGCCAATCTTAATGACAATTCGCTTCGCTTGCTGAAAACGGTTCATATCGTCTTTTCCTCTCTTTTTGCGCGCCGCCGGGCGGAGCGCTATTCTTCGGGGGCGGGTGGAACATAACGCATGATAACTGATACAATGCGCTGATCTTCCATTTCAGAGATTTCCACCCGCACGCCGTTATATTCAAAGGAGTCGCCCACCGAGGGAACAAAACCCAGTCGTTCGAGCGTCCAGCCGCCGACAGAGGAATATTCGCTGTCAAAATCGCGCTCCTCATAGCCGATGCGGTCAAGTGCGTCGTCGACGGGGTAGTCGCCCGATACACGGTAGACATAGGGCTCAAGCGCGGCGAAGTCGATTTCTTCGTCCTCGTCTTCGTCCCAGATTTCGCCCACGAGTTCTTCGAGCAGATCTTCCATGCTCACAATGCCCATGGTGCCGCCAAAATCGTCGATAACCACCGCCATGTGGGTGCGCTGGCGCTTAAAATCGTTTAAAAGCAGCGCCGCGCGGTGGCTTTTGTGTACAAACAAGGGCTTTGCCAGCAGAGCCCTCAGGTCGATGGGGTCTTTGCTCGCCAGCATCGCCTCAAGATAATCGCGGGTGTGCAGGATGCCGATGATATTATCCAGCGAACGCTCAAACACCGGAATGCGCGAAAAGCGGTCGTTGAGGATAATATCGCGTATTTTTTGGGGCGGATCGGCGAGATTGATGGCAGTAATATCCACACGAGGCGTCAAAATCTCCTGAACGGTGGTGCTGTCGAACGAAAGCGCCGACTGCATCAGCTCAGAGCGCTGCTCATTGAGTACGCCTTCTTCCTCAATGGTTTCTATAATATTCAAGAGTTCCTGTTCGGTGACCAGAGGATGATTGGTTTTGTCGCCAAAAAGGTGCGAAACCAATTCTTGCAGCTTGACAAACAGCAGCGACAGTGGCGTAAGGATAAAAATGAAGACAGACAGCATACCGCTGAGGCTCAGTGCCACCGATTCAGCATTTTCTTTGGCGATGCTTTTGGGCAGCACCTCGCCGAAAACCAGAATGACCACCGTGGTGACGATTGTAGCGGCCGCAACGCCGCCCATCCCAAACATGCTGGTTGCCAGCACCGTCGCGGCAGAGGCGGCGGCAATATTGACAACGTTGTTGCCGACCAGAATGACCGAAAGCGTACGGTCAAACCGTTCGACCATCGAAAGCGCACGCAGGGCACGGGGGTCGCCATCCTCCGCCATGGTTTTTAGGCGCACCTTATTGATAGACGAAAGCGACATTTCAGATGCGGAAAAAAATGCGGACAAGGCAATCAGGGTAAACAGCAGAAAAAAGGTCCATAAACCATCTGTGTCCAAAAAAGTTCAACTCCATTATCATGTTACAATTATTCGTACAGGCACCGAATGCAGGTTAATATGTTAAATTTCATTTTAGCATGTATGCACGGACTTCTCAACAACAAATTATTAAGGCTTTGCGAAATTTATCCATAAACGGCAAAAGGCCGCCTTACGGCGGACTTTTGTGTGTGAGGAAACCGTTCTTATTATGTCGGGAACTCCAGAAAGACCCCGTGCAGTTTGGAGAGCTGGGAAAGGTCAGACGGATTTTGTGGGGGACGAAACACAGCCGACACAACAAGACATGAAGGATTTCTAGACTGATT
>DATMYZ010000207.1:0-2354 GCA_035560675.1 Clostridia bacterium | reverse complement strand
ACTATATATTTAATGATCTCGTTGGACAGATAAGACAGATTTACGTCTCACGGGTGCTACACAGCAACAAAAGGCATTGGACTTTGAGATCCAATGCCTTTTAAATGTAATTGCTTACTTGCCGAGAACAGAAAGCAGAATACCAGCTGCGATAGCAGAGCCGATAACACCGGCAACGTTCGGGCCCATGGCGTGCATGAGCAGGAAGTTAGAGGGATTCTCTTTCTGACCGACGACCTGAGACACACGCGCCGCCATAGGAACAGCGGAAACGCCTGCCGAGCCTATCAGCGGGTTGACGGGACTGCCGCCCATCGCAACGCTGACAACGTTCATCAGCTTGCCAAGCAGCACACCGCCAGCGGTGCCGAGTGCAAAGGCGGTAACACCCATGACCATAATGCCCAAAGTTTTACCATTCAAAAAAGCTTCGGCCGTGGCAGTAGAGCCGACAGAAATGCCTAGGAAAATGGTGACGATGTTCATCAGCTCATTCTGGGCGGTTTTGTTGATACGGTCAACAACACCAGATTCCTTCATGAGGTTGCCGAACATCAGCATGCCGAGCAGTGGCACGGTGGAGGGCAGAATAAGACCGACCAGCGTGGTAACCGCAATTGGGAAGATGATCTTTTCAGTCTTGGAAACAGGGCGCATGCTATCCATACTCATGACAATGCAGCGCTCTTTTTTGGTTGTTAACGCTTTCATAATGGGCGGTTGAATTACAGGAACAAGCGCCATGTAGGAGTAGGCCGCAACGGCGATTGGTCCGAGGAGGTGATCAGCCAGCTTAGCGGTCAGGTACAGCGCAGTAGGGCCATCAGCGCCACCGATGATGCCAATAGAGCCAGCTTCCTGAGGGGTGAAACCTAACAGCATTGCGCCAATATAAGCACCGAAAATGCCAAGCTGTGCAGCGCCGCCGAGCAAAATGCTCTTGGGGTTGGAGATCAAGGGGGCAAAGTCGGTCATTGCGCCGATGCCCATGAAGATCAGAGGCGGGTAGATGCCAAGCTTGACACCACGGCCTAAATAATAAAGCAGGCCGCCGTAGTTACTCTTTGCTGCAAATACCTCAGCGCCGTTTTCAACAGCGTGCTGCACAAGATGTTCACCAGATACCAACAGTGAACCAAACTGTGTACTTAAATCGCTCGCTTTAAGCGATTCAGGCACGGTGGCCAGATAGCGCAGCGTCTCACTGGGCAGATCGTTGACGCCGCCAAGCGGAAAGTTAGCCAGGAACATACCAAAAGCGATCGGCAGCAAAAGAAGCGGCTCATACTTTTTGACAATGGCAAGATACATCAAAATGAATGAGACGAGAATCATAACCGCCTGCTGCCAAGAGATATTGTAAAAACCAGTATCTCTAAAAAAGTTTATAATAGCTTCAGCCACGTTATTACCTCAAATCTTTAGTAAACTTTGGTGTCTGCGGTCTTAGGCGATAACAATTAGAACATCGCCGGGCTGAACGGCAGCACCCTCAGAAACACGAACTTCTGAAACAGTGCCATCACAGGGGGCGAAGATTTCATTTTCCATTTTCATTGCTTCAAGAACCAGTACGACCTGACCGTTCTTAATAGCGTCGCCAGGCTTAACAAGGGTCTTAAAGATAGTGCCGCTCATGGGGGCGGAAATGACTGTGCCAGATGAGGGAGCAGCAGCCTTGGGGGCGGGAGCTGCAACAGGAGCAGCCTTGGGAGCGGCAACAGGAGACGCGGGGACAACGGGGGCGGCGGCGCGAACTACGGGCGCTGCGGCAGAGCCGTTGACTTCTTCTACTTCGACTTCGTAAGCCTTACCGTTAACGGTCACATTAAACTTCTTCATTAAAACAATTCACTCCAAATCTTCAGATGTGTTGATGACGTACAAAATCCATCGATAGTTTAGTTCTTAGGCTTGATGTTAATGCTGCCGATGTTTTTGGTTCCAAGCGTATTGGAAACAGCGGCCAAAATGACGGCGAGGGTTTCTTCCTCTTCCTTGTTGTAGGAGGGGGCGGCGGGAGCTGTGGGGGCAACCGGCACAGTTTTTGGGGAGAGAACTTTACCCAGTGCGATGATCATGTACATAATCATCGTGAGAACGATCATAACTGTACCCATGCCCAAAAGGGTTAAAACGATAGGGGAGTCTGGCGCCATAGTAATTACACCTCCTTACACCGGAAAATTGCCATGCTTTTTGGCTGGACGTGTTTCGCTTTTGCCTGAAAGCATCGAAAGGGCACTAAAAATGCGCATCCGCGTTTCAGCGGGCTCAATCACGTCGTCCACAAAACCGCGTTTTGCGGCCTGAAAAGGATTGGAAAATTCTGCCTTGTACGCCTCTATCTTTTC
>DATMYZ010000206.1:0-2003 GCA_035560675.1 Clostridia bacterium | reverse complement strand
TCACAAATAACATCAGCGACAGAACCTCGGTGTCAATGCGCTCTCCCACTGGCGAACTGGTTGGCCGTGTGCCCGCCAAGGCTGCCTATACGATGACCACGCGGCTGGTGTTAGAACGCTCAGAGGTCAGCATTTCTTATCATTTCCCAATCGAAGGCAGCGGGGATCAGGTGACCATTGTCAAGATCCGTGACGCCACACCAGGCATATGGACTGTCACCGTGTACGGAGATATCATTCTAAATGGAACCATACAGGCTTGGCTACCTCTGATGGGGTTTGTTTCGCCCAGCGTAGAATTTCTCACTTCCGACCCCTATTACACCATCACCTACCCTGCTGCCAGCCTGGGTACGGTGCGCTGCGGTGCCAGCGATTCAAGCAGCAAAACGCTGTATCCGATGTCCTCGTGGGGTCCTACGAAAATAGACCCCCTTTCACCAGATCTTGTGGCACCGGGTTATCAGATCGGGGGCATCTATCCCTCTGGGTACGGTTATATGAGTGGAACCAGCATTGCCGCCGCCATCACCTCTGGCGCATGTGCATTGCTGTTACAGTGGGCCATCATCAATGGCAACGATTTAGGGCTTTGCACCCCTTCCATCACGGCCTATCTGGTGCGAGGCTGCGACCGAAACAATGACATGAATTACCCCAACCCACAGTGGGGCTTTGGCACCTTAAATCTGCTGCAAACCTTTTATTATATGCGTGAGATGTCTCCCGAATAGCGCTAATAATTAGGTTGAAATTAGATTATAGTTGCGTATTCTAAAAGCTTCATCAATAATTTCGTTTTACGCCGTTTTGCCAATGACTCTGGTACATCTCAAATCGTGCAGACTCATCTGAACGTTTTCAGCTGTCACTATCCTGCCGGAGCAGCGTTTTATACAAACGGTCTATGAGAACCGCCCCAAGCGGTGCTGTGATCAAAATGGATAGCACCGCCACGGTTAGTATCTGCCGCCCTCCAGCAAGTCCCATTGAATATGGTATGGCTCCAATAGCTGCCTGTACTGTCGCTTTTGGCATATAAGCCAACAGACAAAAGCATTTTTCTCCACTAGAAAGCCTGGTTTTAATCAGACAAACCCATACGCCAATCATACGGAATAGTAACGCGCTCACAACGATAGCCACAGACGCAATGCCCTGCGCACGCGCATATCTTAAATCCACCGTTGCACCCACCAACACAAATAGAAGTATCTGCGCAGCCAGCCATAGTTTGTTATATTTTGACGCTAACCGCTCGGCCAACTCCGGGCATTTTTGATATAGAGAGATGCCCAAACTCATAATTGCCAAAAAGCCAGACATTGGAAGAAAACCCTTCAATTGATTCTGGCATTCTATCAACAGAAAGGACACACTCAGTAATATCAAAACCTTAATGGAGTTGCGTAGATGAAAGCGTTTAAAAAACGTCATAAGCAGTACGCCGCACATTGCGCCTACCAAAATCCCAAGTGCAATAGATACAGGTATCTCAGCGAAATCAACAGCAGAAATTTTGCCACCCACCGCCAACGATATAAATGCCGAAAACAAAACAATTACAAATACATCGTCCACGGAAGCACCGGCTAAAACAAGCTGTGGAATGCGGTTCTTTTTACCGTATCCCTCTTCCATAATCGTAATCATGCGCGGTACAATAACAGCGGGTGAAACAGCCGCAATGACACTGCCCATGATGGCCGCCTGTAAAAGTGTTATCTCCAAGAGTAAGGGTGCAATAATCAATACACCCATTATTTCAAAACAGGCGGGCACAAAGCACATTAAAATCGCTGGCCTACCAACGCATTTTAAGTCGGTTACGTTAAGGGCCAGCCCTGCACGCGTCAGAATAATAACCAGTGCAAGCTGGCGTAAATCCGAAGAAATGTTCAGTATCGACTGATCCAACAGATCAAGTGCGTTAGGACCCAGTATCATACCGGTTACAATCATGCCCAAAAGCGGTGGCAGTTTCATACGTTCAAATATAACGC
>DATMYZ010000205.1:0-6537 GCA_035560675.1 Clostridia bacterium | reverse complement strand
CGCTCGCAATGTCTATGATGGTAACTGGCTTATTCCATCGCGCCACAATTTTCTTGGTAATTACCCGTGCAGGAATTGTGACAATAACGACATCCGATGGATTGCTCTTCTCCCACACGGAAAGCGGCAAGGCATCGTTTTTTCCGTTGCGCGCGAAGCTGCGCACTTGCAACCCCAGCTTATTGAGCAGCGCACAGATGCTGCACCCGGTTTTGCCCATTCCCAAAACATCATAGGTATATTCTGTCAGGCTGCGGGGCGTTTTCTCCAGCAACATCCATAACACACCTTCGGCAGTCAGCGGTGCATTGGCTAACGCGACCGCTTCGTTTTCAAAGGCGTTTTGAATATTGAGTCCCAACGCCTGCAAATAGGCGGTTTTATGGGCTGTAAAAACAGGGATACCGGGTTTCAGGCCTTTTAACAAAGGCGAAATATCAGCTTTGCCATCGTCAAATTCAACGGTGCCGTCGTCGGTGCCCCGAATAGGCAGCACAACACAATCAATTTTCTGGGCATCGATTAGAAGCACCTGTTTGGCTTCTGATAATGTTGCGGCACTAAAAACCTGATACCCATGGGCACAAACACTTTTAGCAGCGGCTACCAAACGGTTGTCTGTCAAAAATACGACGCAGTTCATGTTTCTCATTCCCTTCCTGGCATTACAAAGTCCGGCGCATTTTTTTGACGCAAAATCGTTTTAAAAGAAGTATAGCTGCACTCCGTCAGTTTTTTTAAGTTTTTGTTCATGTGCGTCTGATCATAAAAGCCGTTGCGGCAAACGCAGGTAAACTGATCTTCATCGTTAATAATAAGCATATTGATAATGCGCTGCAATCTGATGATATCCGCCAGACGTTTTGCGTTAACGCCAACTGTCTGTTTAATCACACTCCGTACATAGCGCGGAGAATAGTTCATCTGCTCAATAATGGTCTCGATAGATTCAAGCGAATCGGCTCTAAGACACTGCACCATAAATTCGGAAACCACCGGATTTTCGAACAAACCCAATCCGCTATCCTCAATAAGCCGCACCAGCAGATCAAAACGCATTTGAGCCGTCGACGCGGTGACTGCTCGGCGAATTTTGGCCTCGCCGCCAAAAATCTCGGGTGAAAGCGCCACGGTTTGATTGTTGGCAATACCCAGAGTGCGAAAAGCAAAATATGGCGGAAACCGTAGCATTGTATAAACGTGTCCGGCATATTGCTTGGGTGCCACCGCTTGAGTGATGCGCCCAACCAGTTCAACGGCCACTTGGCCATTATCTGACAGACTAAAGCTCAGCAGTGTACATGCGTTTGGGAACATTGCTAAATCGCAATCGTGCCTGAAACGGATGGAGTAGATTTTAATCGAGATAACGCCCGATCCGTACTGCATATCGGCGACTTCATGCGTCAGATATTCCTCAGGATAGCATCGTTGTACCGGAATTGACATTTTATCAAGACTTTCCAATCTGACCCCTTCTCTCCCTTCGGCGCTGTGTCCACCATCAGTTACCGAGATATGCGTCCTTTACTCTTTGATTGCTTAAAAGGTTGGCACCGGTATCGGACAAAACGACCTCTCCAGTTTCAATAACATAGCCGCGGTTGGCAATGCGCAGCGCTTGGTTGGCGTTCTGCTCAACGAGCATCACCGTCGTTCCACTCTTATTGATACGCTTAATTGTCTCAAAAATTTGTGACACAATAATCGGTGCAAGGCCCATCGAGGGTTCGTCAAGCAGCATCAGCTTAGGGCGGCTCATCAGCGCGCGCCCCATAGCCAGCATTTGCTGTTCACCGCCTGAAAGGGTACCCGCCACCTGGGTTTTGCGTTCCTCCAGTCTCGGGAACAGCTCAAAAACAACAGCCAGCTCTTTTTTGATTTCCGATTTGTCTTTACGGGCATAAGCGCCAAGTAAAAGATTATCCATCACCGAGCTTCGCGGGAACACCCGTCGCCCTTCCGGCACCATAGTCATGCCCTGTCTGACAATAGCGGGCGGCGTCATGCCCGCTATGCTTTTGCCCACGAAGCTAACCTCGCCCTTTGTGCGCGGAATCTGAGACATGATGGAAGTCAGCAACGTGGTTTTGCCCGCGCCGTTGGCACCGATCAATGAGACGATTTCGCCTTCCTCGACCTCAAGACTCAAGCCCTTTAGCGCGTGGATATTGCCATAATGAACGTGTAAATCCTTGACTTCAAGCATTTTCATCAGTCGTTATCCTCCTTGCCGAGATAAGCTTCCACCACCTTGGGGTCGTTGCGCACCACATCCGGCAGGCCGTCGGCAATCTTCTGCCCGTGGTCGAACACTACAACGCGGTCGGCAATGCGCATAACAAGACGCATGGCATGCTCAATCAGGATGATGGAGTAATGGTCGGCCTTTAAGCGCCGAATAATGCCCATGATGTCGTCGGTCTCATGCGGGTTCATGCCTGCGGCAGGCTCATCGAGTAAAATCAGCTTGGGCTCAGTGGCAAGCGCGCGAGCAATTTCCAAACGGCGCTGCATGCCATAGGGCAAGTTTTTGGCCAGCCAGTCGCGCTTATCGTAAAGGCCGACGTATTCAAGACAATCTTTAATATACTTTTCGTTTTCAGTTTCTTCACGGCGAAGAGCCGAGCTTCTTATAAAGGCATCCCACATACCGGTTTTGCGGCGGCAGTGACGCGCGATAATAATATTTTCTGCCACCGTCAGGTTACCGAACAGTCGAATATTCTGGAATGTACGCGAAATGCCCAGTTTTGTAATATTCTCAGGCTTAGTATGCGTCACGTTTTTCTCTTCAAAGTAAATCTGGCCGCTCGTCGCGGGGGAAATTCCGGTCAGCAGGTTATAAAATGTCGTCTTGCCGCTGCCGTTCGGTCCGATGATGGCAACAATTTCGCCGCGGTTGATGTGAAAATCAATCTCGCTGTTAGCCATCAGGCCGCCGAACGCCTTGGAGACGGCTTTGGTTCTTAACAAGGTTTCCATGGTGTTCCCCCCTTTTTTATTTAACCGGGCTCTTACCCCAGAAGCCCTGCGGCCTAAAACGCATCATCACCACAAGAATCAGGCCGTAAAGAATCATCCAGGGGTCAAAGCTCAAACCCAGAATATCCTGTACCATGTGGAACAGCTCCGGCACGACGGTCATAAGCCCCGCGCTTAAGATAGCCCCCTTGATGCTGCGCGCGCCGCCTACAATGACGATGGTGAGAATGAGAATCGACTGGGTTGAAGATAAAAGCTCAGGACTGACAAAAGAGGCGTACGCCGCCTGAACACTGCCCGCGACGCTACAGATAAAGGCGGAAACTACAATGGCCAATGTTTTATAGTATTTGGTGTTGATGCCCATAGCGACAGCCGCAACCTCGTCTTCTCGGATAGCGGCAAACGCATAGCCAGTGCGAGATTTCTCCATGCGTTGCATGAAAAATGCAATGGCAACCACAATGATAAAGGTCAAAAGAATGTAGCCCTCTTTTCCGCTTGGGCCAATGCGAGACAACTTTATACCAAAAATGGTCGGTGCCTTAATGCCCGGTATACCCGCAGAGCCACCCAGTGACTGCGTGTTGATACAGACAAAACGCAGTACTTCACCAAAACCATAAGTAATAACGACCAGAAACGAGCCGCGCACACGCTGGGCAGAAGCGGCCATCAGGAAGGATACCAGAACGGCGAACACCGCTGCCACCGGAATAGTCAGCCAAAAGTTCATGTGTGCAAACTGGGTCAAAACGCCGGTAGCATAGGCACCGATACCAAAAAACGCCGCATGGCCCAGAGAGGTTTGACCGATATAGCCTGAAACAAAGTTTAATCCCAAAGCCAAAATTGCATAAATCAAGCTGCAAACCAGAATATGCTTAAAATAAGTCGGAATCATCCTAGACGGTGTAAAGCTGTCAAGAAAACAAATGACGAGTAACACAATTGCGGAACCGATCAAGGAGGTTTTTCCACTGGTGCCGAAAAGCCACTCCCCGCTGCCAAAGGACAGCAACAGACGCTTTTTTGCAGCATCGGTTCCTTTTATTTCGGAGGTTGCTTTTTCCATAGCCACGTCGATAGAATTCATAACAATCCTCCTTTACACTTTTTCTTCAAATTTAAAGCCCATCAGCCCCGTCGGCTTAATTAAAAGCACGACAATCATAATGATAAAGCCGATGGCATCTTTATAGCCGGTAGAAATGAAGCCCGCGGTGAGACTTTCGGCAATGCCGAGAATCAGGCCGCCAATCAACGATCCGGTAATAGAGCCGATACCGCCCAAAATGGCAACCGACCAGCCTTTGAGCCCCGCCAGCGCGCCCATCATCGGGTTGATGGCATAGATTGTCCCTACAAATACGCCCGCGGCAGCACCCAGTGCGCCACTGATGGCAAAGGTTACCTTGATGAGCTTTTCGCTTTCAGCGCCCATCAGACCGAGTGTCTGCATATCCTGAGAAGCCGCTAGCATCGCCTTGCCGGTAAGAGTGTTCCGAATAAATACCTCAAGAAGCACCATGATGACCACAGTGCCAAGCAGTATCATTAGATGAATTGAGCTAATCGTCAGCGCTTTACCACCTATAGTGAACAAAGGAATCAGCTTATAGCTGATGATGTCGGGGTAAGCGCGCGGATTGGGCGTAAACGCTGCGTTGGCCCCATAGCGAAGAAAGGTCGAAAGGCCCAGCGCCGTGATAAAGCCGCCGATTGCCTGCTTGCCCTTTTTACGCAGTGGGCGATAGCCGAACTGATCTATCCCCATGGCTATCAAAGCGCCTATGAGCATCGAAATCAGCAGGGCCGGAAGAAACGGCATACCCGTTGTACATAGATAATATCCAGCAAAACCACCCAGCATATAAATCTCGCCGTGCGTCCAGTTCATGACGCCGACAATACCAAATACGGTTGTCCAGCCGATTGCAATCAGGGAGTAGATACCCCCCTGTGCCAGTCCGTTCACCATCTGTTGTAAAAATAACATATGTTACCTCCGAAAACAATCGTTTTAGAAGCAGCCTTTAAATCAAGTGCGCCATCCCGGCAGGGCAAAACAGCGCTAGAACCATGTCGCGTATCAGTGGGCCGCAAAACTTGCTGCCAAATTCTGGCTCTTATGCGGACAGGTTACAAAATAATATGCGCTGCCGGATTGGGTTTAAACGTCTTAACGGTCGTTGTCTGATGTCCACCCTGCAATTGAGAAGGTGCCTCTGATTTATTTAAGATGGCGAGGCACTTTGTCCCCACCATCTTAACCGGAATACTACAATACCGTGTCACTGATTATTGCGCGACCACAAACGTGCTGTCCTTGACCTGAAGCGTTAGATAATCGCGCACCCAGTCGTTGTCCTGGTTAAAGGTAACGGTACCGGTTACACCTGTGTAGTTGGTCTTTTTCAGCGCATCCTTTAAGGTAGCGCGGCTCAGTTCCCCGCCTGCCATGGCTGCCTTTGCGGCCTCGGCAATAACGTACATCTGGTCATAGGCCAGTGCTGCAAATCCATCGGGCGCAGAGCCATACTTAGCCTTGAACTTAGAAACCAGCTCCTGAACCTTTGGGTCGGGGTTAGAGGCGACATAAACACCAATGACATAGACATCTTCAGCCGCAGTACCCGCAATTTCAAGGGTTTTGGCGTTGTAAAGGCCGGTGCCACCAATAGTGGGAATCGTAACGCCATTCTGCTTAAGCTGCTTGATGATCAAGCCGGAGTCTCCCGGTGTGCCGCACAACGCAATAGCGTCGGGGTTTGCGTTCTTAGCCGAGGTAATCTGCGCGGTAAAGTCTTGGTCGGTGGCCTGATAGGTCAACATGTTGATAACCTTGCCGCCGTTTGCTTCAAGATAGGTCTTAAAGCTGGCACTCAGGCCGGTGCCATAGTCATCATTGGGGTAGAACACGGCGACGTTCTTAGCGCCGCGGTTTAAGAGCGCCTTAGCCATTTGCGGGCCGACAGCAGCATCCTGTACCGACATACGGAAGAAATAGTCGCTGGCGCCGGTCAACTTGGCCGAGCTGGAGCTGACCACCAGCTCAGGCAGGCCTGCAGCGTCGGTGATGGGAGTCATCGCCAGTGTGGCTGAAGAGTTACAGGAACCGCCGATTGCGAGAATAGAATCATCATCAGCAAATTTCTGTGCGCCAGACGCGGATTTCTGTGGGTCTGCCTGGTCGTCGTATGTAACCAACTCGATGATCGCGCCGTTGACACCGCCGGCGGCGTTAATTTCGCTCATGGCCAGCTCATAACCGTGCTGCTGACTTTCGCCCATGATGCCACTGTTGCCGGTAAGCGGTGCAACCAGTCCGATTTTAATGCTCTTGGGTGCGGGGGCCGCTGCTGCGCTAGCCGGTGTACCAGACGCTGCGCTGGGTGCTGCACTACTCGATTTAGCACCCGAACTGCTACATCCAAACAATAAGGATGTGCCCATAGTAGCCGCCAGTAACATCGATACGGTCTTTTTCATTTTCATTTGTCGTTCCTCCTTTTAATCATACAAAGCTTTTATATGACAACAGCCTAGGGC